>JBGSPZ010000341.1:0-4192 GCA_041738375.1 Parerythrobacter sp.
CCCTGCCTTTCCCGCTCGTCGTGCTGGCCGCAGGACTGGCGGGGGCGGTGGTCGCGGCTATGCGACCGCAATGGCTCGCCCTCAAGCCCGCCCCCGACGCATCCGTGCCATTGGGCGGACGACCTTGGCGCGCAAGCCTCAAGGCATCGCTGATCTGGGGTGCGGTTTGGGCGCTGCCCTTTGCCGCGATCTTCCTCACACTCGGCACGGACCATGTGCTGTGGGATATCGCGGCATTCTTCTCGCAGCTCGCGGTGGTGACCTTCGGTGGGGCCTATGCGGTGCTGGCCTATATGGCGCAGGAGGCTGTCGGCACGATGGGCTGGCTGCGCCCCGGCGAGATGGCTGACGGGCTGGGTCTCGCCGAAACCACCCCCGGCCCGCTGATCCTCGTCACCCAGTTCGTCGGCTTCCTCGCCGGGTTCCGCTTTCCCGAACCGCTCTCGCCGATGGCGGGTGTTCTGCTCGGCGCGGCGGTCACGCTGTGGGTCACCTTTGCGCCGTGCTTCCTGTGGATCTTCGCGCTCGCCCCGTGGATAGAGCGGCTACGCCGCTCGCGGCGGCTGGCCGGGGCGCTGTCGGCGATCACCGCATCGATCGTCGGCGTGATTGCCAACCTCGCGCTGTGGTTCGCGCTGCATGTGCTGTTCGCGCGCCTCGCTGAGGTACGGATCGGCAGTATGGTCGCACTCGTTCCCGAATCGGCCAGCCTCGACTGGCGCGCCGCGTCGCTTTCGGCAGTGGCGCTGGTGCTGGTGTTCGCTCTGAGGTGGAACCTGTTCGCCGTACTGGCGACGCTCGGCGCGGGCGGGATGGTGCTGGGAAGCTTGGCCTAGCCCGCGAGGACCGGCAGGTCAGCTGTTGGTCCGGGTTCCGGGAACGAAGCCGAGGGTCGCTTTCGCACCGCTGCCGACAAAGGTCGAAGCAAGAGTATGCAGCTTGCCGAACGCATCGGTATAGGTCGCTCCGATCGAAACGCGAAGTTCCACCGAGCCGGTTTGCAGCGCCAGAAATTCACCGTCCGAGATGTTGAAGGACGTCGTCCGTCCCCATTGGTCCTGCGGCATTATTGCCCCCAGTCCCTTTAGTTCCTCGGTGGCGCCCTTGAGCTTGTTCTGATCCTTCGATTCGAACAGTCCATAGTCGAGCGAGAGTGTAAGGTCGTCCGCCGGAGTTTGCCCGAAGTTCTTCAATTCAATGCGCAGTCTGGTGGGGACAGGTGCCCCATGTGTCTGCGGCTTGCATTCGTAACTCACGCCATCAAAGTCGACGTAGGCGCGATCCTGCCGTTCGGCGGAATCGAGCGAAATCCTGTTGGCCTTGCTTGCCTCGCGATACGCTTTGAAGGCGAAGAGCGCCGCCAGCGCCACGAAGACCATTCCGGCAAGATTTGCCCAGAAGGTTGCGGTGGCCAAGTCGGCTGTGTCAGCCGCAATGCGCACCGATGCCCATGCGGCTTCGGCCGCGCATTGATCGGCGGTTAGTCCGGGCTTGTTGCAGACATCGCCTGCCATCTGCGCCAATTCCATTCCGCCGCCCCCGATCAGCGCGCAAGCAATTCCTCGATCTGGCCGAGGCGTTCCTTGCCGAAGAACATCTCCTCGCCGACGAAGAAGGTCGGGATGCCGAAGGCGCCGCGCTCGACCGCATCCTCGGTGCTGTCGATCAGCGCCTGCTTGATGCCCGGGTCCTGCGCTTGTGCGACAAGGCTCGCCGCATCGAAGCCCGCCGCACCGATCGTTGTCGCCACCGCATCCAGATCGGTCACGTCGAGCCCCTGCTCCCAGATCGCGGGCAGCAGCGCCTCGACGAAATCGATCCGGTCGTCACCCTCGAGCGCGACCAGCATGCGCTGCAGGGTGACCGAGTTGAACGGGAAGCCGGGGTTCATCGCGAAGTTCGACAGCCCATGCTTTGCGATGAAGCGGTTCATCTCAAGCATCGAATAGGCGTTCTTGCCCTTGACCTCGGCATCGCGGATCATCGGCGGGGCGTTGCCCGTCAGCCGGTGCATCCCACCGAGGAACACCGGCGTAACCGCCAGCGACGCTCCCTGCCGCGCCAGCAACTCGCGCAGCGGATACCACGCGAGATAGGCGTTGGGGCTGACGAAATCGAAGATCAGTTCGACGGTTTTGCTCTCAGCGGACACATTGCTCTCCTTAGTGGGCAGGCGTAGCGTGAATTGCGGCGATTGGAGAGAGGATTTTGCAATGGTTCGGATCTTGCTGGTTTCGGTTCTGGCACTGGCGGCTTGCGGCGGCACGGATAATACCCGGTTGGCAGGATCGCTTGGAGTTGTGACGCTCGAGGAAGGGCCACGCCTCAGTGCGCCTCGGGCCACTCACGCAACGGTGCGCACCGAAACGGGAAAATTGCTGGCTATTGGTGGATGCGTCGCAAACGGGTGCGAACCGGGCGAGGCCAGCGCCACGGTCGATGTATTTTCGCCTGATGGCACCGAACTAATTCGTACCGGCAGCCTGATTCATCGTCGAATACAGCCAATGGCGATCGCGCTTGATAGCTCGAAGGTTCTCGTCGTCGGTGGCTGGGTCGACGGGCAGGTGTCCAAGACAACCGAGATTTTCGACAGCGCGACTGGCCTTTCCATGCCAGGGCCGAACCTCGCCGGCCCGCTCGCTTCGGCAAGCCTCGTTCGTCTGGCCGATGGCCGGGTGCTGGTCGCCGGTGGGTACGACGGACGCGAGGCCCAAGACGCGGCGCAGATCTACGATCCGCAGTCCAATCGGTTTTTCACTACAGGATCATTGCATACTGCTCGCAGTGGCGCCACTGCATCCCTGCTGCGCGACGGGCGAGTCCTCATTGCGGGCGGAGGCGACGGTGAAAGTGCCGGCCGCAGGGCTCTCGCATCGGCCGAATTGTTCGATCCGACCAGCCAGTCGTTTACCGAAACAGGCGCAATGGCACAGCGCCGATACAAACATGGTGCGGTGACGCTTGCCAGCGGCGATGTGTTGCTGATCGCCGGTTCGGACGAGCGCGACTATGGAGGCAAGCTGCGATCGGTCGAGCGCTACGATGCGGCGCGGGGTCGCTTTGTGGCAGCCGGATCGCTCGCGCGGTCACGTTTCAAGCTGGCCGATGGTGTCATGCTGATCGACAAGGGTCGCGTCCTTGTCGGCGCGGGAGACGACCAGCCAGAAGTGTTCGATATCGACCGACAAAGCGGAGAACTGGTCGCGGCCTCGCTCGACGGCCAGTGGAACTACATGACACTTGTCCCTGCGGGAAAACTCACCGCATTGCTGATGGGCGGATATCGAGAGGGACGGATCGAACCGACTGACCGCAGCTGGATCGTGCGATTCTAAAGCCCCGCAGCGCTCAACGCTCGGTCCATATCCTCCATCAAATCGGCGACGTCCTCCAGCCCGACGTTGATGCGTAGCATGCCTTCGGTCACGCCCATTTCCTCGCGCGCTTCGGCGGTCAGGCCGGCGTGGGTGGTGCTCGCCGGGTGGCACAGCAGGCTGCGCGCGTCGCCGATGTTGTTCGAGATATCGATCAGCTCAAGCGCGTCGAGGATCGCGTGCGCCTGTTCGCGCCCGCCGTCGACCACGAAGCTGAAGATCGGCCCCGCCGCGTCCATCTGCTTCATCGCCAGATCGTGGCGCGGGTGGCTGGGGAGGCCCGGGTGGAGCATCAGCGGCACGCGCGCTTCGATCATCCGGCCCAGTTCGAGCGCGTTCTCGCTCTGCTTGTGCGCGCGCAGGCTCAGTGTCTCCAGCCCCTTGTGCACCACCCAGGCGTTGAACGGTGCGAGGTTCGGGCCGGTGTTGCGCTGGAACGGCAGCAGCACCTCGTTGATGAAATGCTCGCTGCCGCACACTGCCCCGGCGAGCACCCTGCCCTGCCCGTCCATCAGCTTGGTCGCGCTGTAGGCGATCACATCGGCGCCGAATTCCATCGGTCGCTGGAGCGCAGGGGTGGCAAAGGCATTGTCGACCACGGTGGTGATGCCATGCGCCTTCGCCAGTCCGCAGACATATTCAAGGTCGACGATATCGAGCGTGGGATTGGCCGGGGTTTCGAAGAAGAAGACCTTGGTGTTGGGCCGGATTGCCGCGTCCCATTCCTCATTGACCGAACTGTCGAGCGTGGTGGTCTCGATGCCGAACCTCGGCAGCAGATTGTCGACCAGCCAGCGGCACGAGCCGAATGCCGC
>JBGSPZ010000351.1:0-14358 GCA_041738375.1 Parerythrobacter sp.
ACTACCGTGGCTTCGCCGGAGCGACGCCGCGCGGATCGTCAATATCGCTAGCACCGAAGGCCTCGGCGCGACGCCGGGCGACACGCCCTATGTCGCGGCCAAGACCGGGGTGACGGGGCTGACCCGCGGCCTCGCGGTCGATCTCGGCCCCGAAGGCATCACCTGCAACTGCATCTGCCCCGGCCCGATCGTGACGGCAATGACCGAGAAAGTGCCCGACGAGCACAAGACGATCTTCGCCAAACGCCGCACCGCGCTCAAACGCTATGGCGAGCCGGAGGAAGTCGCCCATATGACGCTGTCGCTGGTGCTGCCTGCGGCAAGCTACATCACCGGCGCGGTGATTCCGGTCGATGGCGGGCTGATGGCGCGGAATGCTTGAGTGAGGGAGACCCGTAGCGGATCGGGCCAGCCCCGCTTCGTCATGCTGAACTTGTTTCAGCATCCAGTCTGCGACTTGCACCGTCAGCTCTGGCGGAGACATGGACCCTGAAACAAGTTCAGGGTGACGGGTGATGAGACGGTGAAGATTGGGATCGAAACAGAAGCGCCTTAACCCGCCCCTTTGGTCTTCGTCTTGCCCGACTTCGCGTGGTCTTCGATGAATTTGATGATCATCCCGGCCACATCCTTGCCGGTGGCGCTTTCGATGCCTTCCAGTCCGGGGGATGAGTTGACTTCCATAATCACCGGGCCGTGATTGCTGCGCAGCATGTCCACGCCGCACACGTTCAGCCCCATGCGTTTCGCCGCGCGGACCGCGGTCGAGCGTTCTTCGGGGGTGATCTTGATCACCTCCGCGCTACCGCCACGATGGAGGTTGCTGCGGAAATCGTCCGGCGCGCCGGTGCGCTTCATCGCCGCAACCACCTTGCCGCCAACCACCAGCGCGCGAATGTCCGTCCCGCCGGCTTCCTTGATGAATTCCTGCACCAGGATGTTGACGTTCGCTCCGCGAAACGCCTCGATCACCGACTTGGCCGATGACATGGTTTCGGCCAGCACCACCCCGATGCCCTGCGTCCCTTCGAGCAGCTTGATCACCACCGGCGGGCCATTGACCGCCTTGATCAGCTCCTCCGCCTGGCGCGGATCGTTGGCATAGGCGGTCAGCGGCAGGCCGAGCCCGTGCTTGGCAAGGATCTGCATGCTGCGCAGCTTGTCGCGGCTGCGCCCGATCGCGACGCTTTCGTTCAAGGGCCACACGCCGCTCATCTCGAACTGGCGCAGGATCGCGAGGCCATATTGCGTGATCGACGCGCCGATGCGCGGGATCACCGCGTCGAAGCCTTTGATCGTCTCGCCATTGTAGCTCACCGTCGGGCGGTGGCTGGCAATGTTGACCGTGCAGCGGGTGGTGTTGAGGATATCGAGCGTGTGCCCGCGCGCCTCCGCCGCCTCGACCAGCCGCCGGTGCGAATAGAGGTCCGGGTTGCGCGCCAGCATGGCGATCTTCATCGGGCAGCCTTCATGGCTTGTGGCCTTTCACTGGGTCCATGCCAGGCGTCTGCAGCCAGCTATGCCCCGAATCTACGACAAAATGACGGCGCAACGACGACCGGCCTACCAGCATGGGGAACCGCATGTCCGACCGGTCCGCGAGGCTGATTTCGGCGCGAAACTCGACATCGCCGATGCGCAATGGCGTCTTGATTATCATACGCCGCTGGGTTTCGCCATTGGAACTGGTGATCCCGCGCCAGTCGATATGCACCGCCTCACACACCTGCCGCACGTTGACGCCCGGAAAGTCGACCGCGAAGCGCACGAACTGTTCGCCGTCGCGTTCGAACTGGTCGAGCACCGTCGCGTGCAGCGACGAGGTCCGCGCGCCGGTATCGATCTTGGCCGGGATGTCGTGCAGGCCGAGCTCGGGCAGGTGCACCTTCTCGCGCCAACCCACGGTTTGCATGGCGGTTTTCGTCTTTTTCACGACAGGCCTATGGCAGGATTGCAGGGCAGCGGCCAGCCTCGCCCCTTCACGCGGATCGGGCGAGGCCGGCCTGCCGACTCACCATCCGGTCGGCTTGCCCTTATTCTGCTCGTCGAGCCACGTCTTGAGCGGCGCGAAATACTCGACCAGCGCCTTGCCGCTCATCTCCCGCTCACCGGTGAAGGCTTCGAGTGCATCGGGCCATGGCTTCGACGCGCCCATCTCCAGCATCGCATTGAGGTTCTTGCCGACTTCCTCGTTGCCGTAGAACGAGCAGCGATGCAGCGGCCCCTTCCACCCGGCCTGCTCGCACGCCGCCTTGTAGAACTGGAACTGCAGGATCCGCGCGAGGAAATAGCGGGTGTAGGGCGTGTTGCCAGGGATGTGGTACTTTGCGCCCGGATCGAACGCATCCGCCGGGCGATCGACCGGCGGCACAATGCCCTGGTACTCGGTCTTCAGGTCAACCCATGCGTCATTGTATTCGGCCGGCGTGACCGAGCCGTCGAACACGCCCCAGCGCCACTTGTCGACCAGGAAGGCGAAGGGCAGGAAGGCGACCTTGTCCATCGCCTGCCGCAGCAGCAGTCCGATATCCCTGTCCGCACCCGGCACCTGGCTCTGGTCGAGCATGCCGATCTGGACGAGGTAGTCGGGCGTGATCGACAGCGCGATCATGTCGCCGATCGCCTCGTGGAACCCGTCATTCGCCCCGTTGAGGTGCAGGAAGTCCTGCTCCTTGTAAGCGCGCTGGTAATAGTTGTGCCCCAGCTCGTGGTGGATCACGACGAAATCGTCCGCATTGGGCTTGATGCACATCTTGATGCGGATGTCGTCCTTGTTGTCGATGTCCCACGCGCTGGCGTGGCACACGACCTCGCGGTCCTGCGGCTTGACGAACTGGCTGCGGGTCCAGAAGGTTTCCGGGAGCGGATCGAAGCCGAGCGAGGAGAAAAACTGCTCACCGACCTTGACCATGCCGACTTCGTCGAGGCCCTTCTTGGCGATCAGGTCGGTCACGTCGTAGCCGATATCGCCCGCACCTTCCGGCGCGACCAGCGGGTAGATGTTGCCCCATTCCTGCGCCCACATATTGCCCAGCAGGTCGGCGCGGATCGGGCCGGTCTTGGGCTGCACGGCATCGCCGTAATGCTCGTTGAGTTTCCACCGGACATAGGTGTGCAGGCTCTGGTAGAGCGGCTTCACCTCCTGCCACATCCGCTCGAGCTCGGCGGAGAATTCCTCCGGTGGCATGTCGTAGCCGCTGCGCCACATCGCCCCGACGTCGCTGAAGCCAAGCTCCCGCGCGCCCTCGTTGGCGATCCCGACCATGCGGGCGTAATCATCCTTCATCGGCGCGCCGACGTTGGCGTGCCAGCTGGCCCACATTTCGGCCAGTTCCTCGGGCTTGCGGTCGAGATTGCCCATCTCGGCCTCGATGTCCGAACCGTTGATTTCCTTGCCGTTCAGCGTGCCCTTGCCCTTGCCGTAGGTGCTGTTGAGGCGGGTCGCGATCTCGTTCAGCTCGGTCGCCGCGCCGTCAGTGGTCGGTGCCGGAAGGACGATGCCGTTGCGCAGGATATCGAGCTTGCGCGCAACCACCGTGTCGAGGCCTTCGACCTGCGCGTATTTTGCCGCTTCGAGCGCGAAGTTCACGCTCATCTCGGTGCCCTTGGCCCCCGCCTGCGCCGCCAGTGCATCGGTGTCGTCGGTGATGTAGGTCGCGTTGACCCAATAGATCCGGCTCGCCTCGATCGAGTAATCGAAATACTCCTTCTCGACCATCGCCACCCAGTCCGCCGCGCCTTGCGGGGTCATGGGGAAAGCCTGCGCGGTCTCTGCCGCGCTGCCGGAATGGTCGTCGGCATAGGCCGGAGCGGCAAGCGAAATGGCGAGCGCGGTGAGCGCGACCCGGGTGAGTTTCATTTCTTCAGTCCTCTCGTGGGAAATCCGGTTTCCAGTGATACCGGTTTGAACCTGCCATCCGGTTGAATCAAGCCGCGCGGGCGGATATTCGACGAACGACGAGTGCCGCGATCACCCCGACCAAGGTCACGACCCACGCGGCGACCTTGACCGGTCGCACCGCCGCCGCAATCCCGGCGAGCGTATCGCTGCCGCGTTGCTGGGTCAGCTGGATGATCTGCGCAAAGGTTTCGGTGTAGTCGGTTGCCAGGAACACGATCGCCGCGATCACCAGCATGATGCCGAGCCGCCGGATGCGCGGTGCAGGGTCCTGCATGAAGTGCAGTCCGCCATACCATGCGCCAAGCCCATAGATCGTGATGAACGCGATATCGCCGTACATCGCATAGAGCGCACGGTCATACAGGCCCGCTTCGGTCCACAGGCGCTGGATCGCGTCGACCACCTGCCCGCTGCCGGCTGACTGGTGCGCGAGGATGCCGCCCGGCACGCCCTCAATGTCGAGCGGCAGGCTCGCCCAGATGACCACAGCGAACGCCAACAGGCCCAGCGGCCAGAGGATCAGGAACTTCCCGCGAAACGGATCGTCAGCCATCGAGAAACTCCACCAGCGCATCGCCGAGCGCGCCTTCGGTAACCGAGCTCATATGCGTGCCGGGGATTTCGACATAATGCGCATTCGGCAGCGCCTCGACCAGCGCCTTTGCCGAGCCATTGTCCCGATCCTGCGCGCCGCACAGCACCATGGTCGGCATGGCGAGCGCGGCGAGCTGTTCCGGCGCCGTGTCGGCGACCGACTGGAGCAGCAGGCGGGCGGCGACGCCGTCGACCTTCGTCGTCTTCATGAAACTGACCGCCATGAAGGCGGGATCGCCGTGCAGCACCTCGTCGAACCGGTCGATCGCATCGATGAAGAACGCCGCACGGCGGTTCCACCCGGCCAATCCTTCGAGACCCATCCCCGCGAGCACCAGCTTGCGCGGACGCAAGCCCTCGATCACCGCGCGCACCACCGTGCGCGAGCCGAGCGAGAAACCGACCAGGTCGTAGTCGTCGAGACCCAGCGTTTCGACCAGCGCCGCAGCATCGCGCGCCAGCACATCCGCCGGATAGGCAGCGGGACCGTGCGGCTTCGCGCTCTGCCCATGCGCGCGCAGGTCTGGCATGATCGCCTCGAAACCCGCCCCGGCCAGTTTGGCGGCATGGCCAAATTTGACCCAGTTGGTGTGCGCGTCAGAGAACAGGCCGTGCAGCAACAACACCGGCCTCCCCCCGCCCACGCGGTGCACGGCGAGTTCGGTGCCGTCGAAACTCGGGAGCATCGAGGTGCGGACCTCGCTCAAGGCATGTGCCCCAGCTCGCGCATCCATTCCTCGTTGCTGCTCGGCTGTTCGTCCATTGCCTTCGTGCCCTGCGGCAAGACGATCCACGGCTGCTTGCTGCTTACCCACAAGTGCGCCTCGGGCTCCACCTCCGCGCTGCGGTCCAGCGTTCCGCAGCGCAGGGTAGCGAAGCCGGGGCGGGTCAGGTTTTCGCCCCACAACCGCGCACCGCAGCTATTGCAGCCATAGAGCATGACCTCGGCGCCGCTGGGATTGACCGTCTTGCCTTCCCAATCCGCGCCGGTCGCCACCAGCGCGGTGCGCAAGACGACCATGTGCTCGGCAAAGGCGCTGCCGGTGCGGGTCTGGCACAGCGTGCAGTGGCAGGCGTAGGGTCCCATGCGGAACCCCGGTGTCAGCGTGTAACGCACCGCACCGCAGTTGCAGCCGCCCTCGAGCGTCTCGGACAGCAACTCGTTCATTCCGGTACCTCCATCCCGGCAGCTTTCCAGCGATTGGCTATGCTCGCGGTCTCGTCGCTGCGCTGGCGTGGGAGGTGGCTGGTGTCGAGCCACGCCTCGTGGATGCTCTCGGCACCGGCGTGGATGACCGGCCTGAAGTCCGATGGATCGTCGAAGCTGCCGAAGGTCAGGTCCATCTTGTCGTGATCGTCGAACCTAAAGCCCAATGGCGATCCGCAGTTCGAGCAAAACGGGCGCTTGGCGATCGGTGAGCTGGCGTACCAGTCGGGCTCGTGCTCCCACTGCACTGCCGCAACCGGCAAGAATACGAAGGTCGCGGCGAAGCCTCCGGTTGCCTTCTGGCACATCTTGCAATGGCAGAGATAGGCATCGGCCTCGCTGACATCGGCGGAGTAGCGGATACGCCCGCATTGGCAGCCGCCTGATTTGATGACGGAGTCGCTCACCGCTTTCGCAGCCCCTTCTGCTCCATCCGCCACTTGACGATGTCGATCCGGTCCTGCCCGAAGAAGGGCTCGCCGTCGAACACCAGGGTCGGCACACCCCAGTGACCTGCTGCCTCGAGCGCCTGCTGGTTGGCGGCGATCTCAGAGTCGAGTTCGTCGGGCTGCGCCGCCACCTCCGCATCGAGTTCCGCCAGGTCGAGCCCTGCCCGCTGCGCAGCACCGGCAAGGTGTTCACCCTCGTTCCACCCCTCTGCCCCGCCCCAGATCAACCGCGCAGCCTCATGCGCGAAGGCGAGCCCCCCACCGCGTCGCGCAGCAACCTGCCCCAACCGGGTGATCCGCCGGATATGCGGCTGGTCGGCGGCGATCTTGCGGGTTGCGAAATCCTGCACGATCGGATCGGGTCGCGGCGGGCCGAACGGGATGCCGTGGAACAGCGCCACCCGCATCATGTCGGTCAGCGTGTAGCGCAGCCAGTTGGGGTGGTTGCGCTCGAAGAAATCGGGCTGCCGCACCGCCAGCGGGTAAACCGGGCGCAGGGCGATATGGACATCGTGCGTTTCGGCCAGTTCGCGATAGCGCCCGATCGCGAGGTAGCTGTAGGGCGAACGGAAGCTGAAATAGAGATCGGCGGTCAGGGTCATTTCAGTCGCTCGCACAGGGTTTTGAATGGCGTGTCAGCCAGCTTGTTGAGCAGGCGCTCGTCTGCTGTCAGCAATGGCAGTTCCAAATGCTCGGCCCAGGCCAGGTAGACGCAATCATACACGGGGTGCAGAAGTTCGGAGGATAGCTCCGCTGCCCGCACGAAGGCCGGCTCGACATCCAACAAGCGATCGAACACCCCGGGAAGGCTCGTCACGGCCTGTTTGAAATCGTCTAGGTCCAGTGCGCCTCGTCGCCAGGCTTTCCACCATGCATTGGCTGTTTCGCTGAGAAGCAGGGCCGGTGCCTGCAAAGGCTCCCCGATCAATTCCCGCGCCAGATCGGCACCGTCTTCAGCCAAGGCAAACTTGGCCGCGACACTTGCGTCGATCAGTCTCAACGACTGTCCCGGTCTTCACGGATGAGTTCCCAGCTCTGGCAACCCAGCAATTCCGGTCTGCTGCTGGCCCTGATTCTGGCGAAAGTTTCGCCGGCTGCCCGCTTGCGCTCGGCCTTCACCGCTGCGCTCAGCTCGGCGTGCAGCTCGCTCTGCAGCGAACGGCCATTGGCATCCGCGCGCTTTTTCCACGCGGCAATGACATCGTCATCGAGGTTGCGGATCAGGATATCGCCCATCACCTGATGATAGCACGGTGCTATCATCAGGGCAACCTGAGTTACCTGAAGAAGCAGTTCGTCCCGGCGTGGAGCGCCTCGACCAGCGGATTTTTCGCGTCTTCGGTCATGAAGGCGCCGATGCCGTCGCGCTCCGAGTAAAATTCAACGCCCAATGTGCTGTCCTCGATGGCCTCCGCTGCATGGGCGGAAACGAAATCGGCGGCAGGCGATCCCGTGCCGATGTTCTTGTCGGTGCGCAGGGTGGATTCGCCGTCGAGGTACCAGCCGACCAGCTTGCCTTCCTGGAAGTTGACTACCAGACCCGGCTCGAAATTGGTAAAATCGATCGGCCCCGCACCGCACTCAGCGTTGCTGCCCTTGTCGGCAGATGCGCCAAGCACCTTGGTGAGCTCAGCCTCGACCGCTTCGCGCGGACTGCCGTAGGCGAGCGAGGTGCCCATCGGTCCAGTCACAAGGATCGCCTCGCCGCCGAGCTGGACGGTGCCGGCCTCGACCTCGGCCTTCTTCGGCGCGCCAGGCAGATCGCCACCGGCCGTGCTCTCGTTCCCCCCGCCGGCAGGACTGCAAGCGGCCAGTGCCAGTGCCGCAACCGCCGATATCGAAACCATCAAGCGCATATCCCTACCCCTTCTTCAGGTGCCGCCGGCCGAGCAGCTCGGCGATCTGCACCGCATTGAGCGCCGCGCCCTTGCGCAGATTGTCGCTTACGCACCACAGCGTCAGCCCGTTCTCGACCGTCGGGTCCTCGCGCACGCGGCTGACATAGGTTGCGCCATCGCCGGCGGCTTCGACCGGGGTGATGTATCCGCCGTCCTCGCGCTTGTCGATCAGCATCACGCCCGGCGCCTCGCGCAGGATATCGATCGCCTGCTCGGCCGAAATCTCGTTCTCGAACTCGATATTGATCGCTTCGGAATGGCCGACGAACACCGGCACCCGCACGCAGGTGGCGTTGAGTTTGATCTTCGGATCGAGGATCTTCTTGGTCTCGACCACCATTTTCCATTCTTCCTTGGTCGAACCGTCGTCGAGGAAGACATCGATATGCGGGATCACGTTGAACGCGATCTGCTTGGTGAACTTTTCCGGCACCACCGGATCGCCGACGAAGATCGCGCGGCTCTGGGTGAACAGCTCGTCCATCCCCGCCTTGCCCGCGCCCGAAACCGACTGGTAGGTGCTCACCACCACCCGCTTGATCGTTGCCGCATCGTGCAACGGCTTCAGCGCCACCACCAGCTGCGCGGTCGAGCAGTTGGGGTTGGCGTTGATGTTCTTCCTGGCATAGCCGTCGATCGCGTCGGGGTTCACCTCCGGAACGATCAGCGGCACGTCGGGGTCCATCCGGAAGTGCGAGCTGTTGTCGATCACCACGCAGCCGGCCGCTGCCGCCTTGGGGGCGTATTCCTTGGCCGGACCGCCGCCCGCGCTGAACAGCGCGATGTCCCAGCCGGTGAAATCGAAATGCTCGATGTTCTTGCACTTGAGCATCTTGCCGGTGTCGCCGAATTCGACCTCGGTCCCGACCGAACGCGCCGAAGCGACCGCCGCCACCTCGTCGCACGGGAACTCGCGCTCGGCGAGGATCTGCATCATCTCGCGACCGACATTCCCGGTCGCCCCGACGATTGCTACGCGATAACCCACTTCAATTCTCCAGCTCTGTGCGGCAGGCGCTTTAGCCGCTCTTCTCCCGTCATCCCAGCGAAAGCTGGGATCGTTCGCGAATGAGTTCTTGGCCGATAACGATCCCAGCTTGCGCTGGGATGACGCTGACTTACTCCGGCGGGGTCACCCCGTGGCTTTCGAGGAAGCGGAAGATCGTGTTCCACAGATGCGGGCTGATGTTCTCGCCCGACACGCGGTGGGTGTAGCCGGGGTAGAGCATCATCTCGAACGGCACGTTGGCGTCCTGCAATTGCGCGATCAGCGCGGAGGAATTCTCGAACACCACATTGTCGTCCGCCATGCCGTGGATCAGCAGCAGAGGGTCGGACATCTTCGCCGCATCGGGCAGCGCGCTCGCCGCTTGGTAGGCTTCGGGGACCTTGGTCAGGTTCCCCATGTAGCGTTCGGTGTAGTGGGTGTCGTAGAGTTCCCACCTGGTCACCGGCGCGCCCCCGATGCCCGCCGCGTAAAGCCCCGGATCGGCCTGCAACTGCTTCAATGTCATGTAACCGCCGTAGGACCAGCCATATAGCGCGATCTTCTCGCCATCGACATAGGGCAGCGTCTTGAGGAATTCCGCCCCGGCGCGCTGGTCGTCGACTTCGACGCTGCCCATTGCGCGGTAGAGCGGCTGTTCGAAGGCAACCCCGCGGTTGGCGCTGCCGCGGTTGTCGAGTTCGAACCAGATATAGCCCTTGTCGACCACCGCCTGCTGCAGGGCGCCGTCCCAACCGCGGGTCACGATCTGCGGACCGGGACCGCCATAGTGATGGTAGAACACCGGATAGCGTTTGCCCGGCTTCATCTCAGGGGTGACCATCTTGTAGTAGAGGTCGGTCACGCCATCGGCGGCCTTGATCGTGCCGAACTGCGCGGGGCGATGGCTGGCCAGGTAGGGCGCATAGGGATGATCGCCATCGAGCGCGTTCTGCTCGACCCAGGCGAGGCGTTTGCCGTCTGCATCGGCGAGATAGCTTTGCGCCGGCTGGTCGTGGCTCGACCGGGTGATGAGCAGCGTTTTGCCGTCCTTGTCCATCGTCGCCGAGTGGGTGAAGCCGGGCTCGGTGAGGCGGGTGATCTTTCGCGGGGGCACGATGTCGAGCGAGTAGTCGGTCGAATAGAGATGCATTTCCAGCACATCGTCGCGATTGCTGAGGAAGAATATCCGGCCCTCTTCCTCATCGACTCCCACGAGGTCGGTCACCACCCCCTCGCCACCGATCAACTGCATCCTATAATTGTCGTCGAACAGGTAAAGGTCGCCAAAGCCGTACATTTCCGACCACCAGATCAGCCGCCCATCCTTTAGGAACTTGTAGCTGTCGGACAGATTGATCCAGTAATCCGGTGCGGCGCGGTGTTCCACGAACATCGTTTCGCTCCTGCCCGTGGCCGGATCGACCTTGAGCATATGGAGTTCGCGCTGCTCGCGGTCCTGCCGCTGGACATAAAGTGCGCTGCCGTCGGGCGCCCAGTCGACGCGGGCAAGGTAGAGGTCGTTCGGATCATCGACGTTGTAATATTCCGGATCATAGCCAGCCGTCAGATCGACCTTGACCCGGTTGCCGCCGTCGGGGTCCATCACGAACAGCTCGACGATGGCATTGGCGCTGCCCGCAACGGGATAGCGCTGGTCATATACCTTGGTCCCCGTCGCGCCGATGGCGGCACGGGTGACGATCCCGACCGGGCTTTCGTCGGTGCGCTGGACGGCGATGCGGGTGTCATTGGGGCTCCACCAGTATCCGGTCAGGCGCCCCATCTCCTCCTGCGCCACGAATTCGGCTTCGCCCCAGCGGATGGCGTCGGCTTCCTTCGGGGTGATCGGCCGTGCTTCCTCGCCCACCTTGCCGACCCACAATTGGCGGTCGCGAACGAAGGAAACATAGCTGCTCTTGCTGCTCAGCGCAGGGTTGAGCTCGCTCTCCTCGGTATCGGTCAGGCGGGAAGCGGTCCCGTCCAGCCCGGCGAGATAGAGATCGCCGTCGAGCGGGACGAGGATGCCCGTCCCGTCCGCCGTCCATTCGTACGACACGATGCCCTTGAGGCTGCCGATCCGCGCGCGTTCGCGCTGCATTTTCTCGTCTTCGGAAAGCTCGCGCCCGCTGCCGAGCTGCTCGCTATCGACCAGCATACGCCATTCGCCGCTCTCGCGATCATAGGCCCACAAGTCGTACCGCTCGCGGTCGTCGTCGCGATTGCGCAGCAGGGTGAGGTAGCGTCCGTCAGGCGACAACTTCGCTTGCCGCGGGCTCGGCCCGTCGAACGAGGGCGAAGCGAACACGCGTTCGAAGGTGAGGTCGGGACCGTTGTCTGGGGTGTCGCTCATGTCGTGATCGTCTGCCAGCACGGGGGTGGCGAGAACGAGCGCGAGGGCGGGAAGAAATCGAAACATGGCAAGGGGTTTGTCCTGACGGTGCTTTGTGCGCCGAGCCTATACGGCTGGAGCGAGGCTGCAAGGTTCGAAGTTGGGTTTCACGCAGAGAGCGCAGAGGAAAGGAGAGACGCAGAGAGGTCGCACTCGCGGCGAAGCCGCACACAAACTGCTGCGACGCAACAATTGGCCCGGTAAGTTTTTGTTGCGGCTTTGCCGCATGGGACAACACCACTGCGCCTCTCCTTTCCTCTGCGGCCTCTGCGTGAAACCAATAGAGCCAACCCCGCCCATCGCACCGCAGACGAAAAAGGGCGCGGCGGTTGCCCGCCGCGCCCTGTTGTCTCGTCTCGCGAAAGGCTTACGCCTTCGGGGCGTTGACCTTGCGTTCGGCGATACGCGCGCGCTTGCCGGTGCGGCCGCGCAGGTAGTAGAGCTTCGCACGGCGCACCACGCCGCGGCGGACCACGGTGATGCTGTCGATGATCGGCGAATAGAGCGGGAATACGCGCTCCACGCCTTCGCCGAAGCTCATCTTGCGCACGGTGAAATTGCTGTTGATCGAGCGGTTCGAACGGGCGATCACGACGCCTTCGTAGTTCTGGACACGCTCGCGCGTGCCTTCGACGACCTTCACGCCGACGCGCACGGTGTCACCGGCGCGGAAATCGGGAATGTTCTTCCCGAGGTTCTCGATAGCTTCCGCTTCGAGCTGCTGAATCAGGTTCATGACCTTGGTTCCTGTTATGTCACTGCGCGCCAGAGGCAGGTCAGTCCCGAGCGTTCCTGTAACGCTCCCATAGGTCTGGCCTGCGTAACCGTGTATCGTCCACGCTGCGCGCCTTGCGCCACGCAGCGATTTTCGCATGATCCCCCGATCGCAGCACTTCAGGGATCGTGCGCCCTTCCCATTCCTGAGGTCGGGTATATTGCGGGTATTCGAGCAATCCGTCTTCGAAGGATTCCTCATGCCCGCTTGAAGGCGCGCCCATTACGCCGGGAAGCAGCCGAATGCAAGCGTCGAGTATGGCGAGCGCAGCGGGCTCTCCGCCCGACAGGACGATGTCCGCCAGGCTGACCTGCTCGATCTGCGGACGGGCCTCGAAAAAACGCTCGTCGAACCCCTCGAACCGGCCGCAGATCAGGGTGACGCCGGGGCCTGACGCGATCTGCCGGATGCGGTCTTGCGTGATCGGTGTCCCACGCGGTGTCATGGCGAGGATGGGGCGATCCTCCCCGAGCTTGCCTCGGGGAGGGGGACCATCCGCAGGATGGTGGATGGGTAAGACACCTGAGCTCGAAGAAGACCCCTCCACCCCGCCCTTCGGGCGCGGTCCCCCTCCCCGAGCGAGCTCGGGGAGGATTACACTATCCAGCGCCCGCGCCAGCACATCGGCCTTAAGCACCATCCCCGCCCCGCCCCCGGCGGGCGTATCGTCTACCGTGCGGTGCCTGTCGGTGGCGAAATCGCGGATCTGGACGGCCTCGCACGACCAGTCCCCCCGCTCGAGCGCGCGCCCCGCGAGCGACAGGCCGAGCGGGCCGGGAAACATCTCGGGATAGAGCGTAAGGATGGTGGCGGCGAAGGTCATTGCGTCCAGTTCTCGACCTTGAGGCCGGGGATGTCGGCGAAGTCGTCGACATTGTTGGTCACCAGGGTAACGCCCAGCGCCAGCGCATGCGCCGCGATCAAGCGGTCGAGGCGATGGCGGCGAAAGGGAATCGACCGGAAGGTCTCGGCTGCATGCCGGTCGAAGTCCAGCACGGGAACAATGGCGAAGAAGTCATCGACCGCCCGCTTCGCTTGCTGATCGTCGGACGAAACTCCGCGCAGCAATTCGGCATAGCAAATGGCGGAGGTCACCACTGCGCCCGGGGCGCATTCCTCCACCCGGTGCCGCGCACGATCGGATTTTCCTTCGATCAGATAGATGCAGATGTTGGTGTCGAGCAGCGCGAAGGGTTCAGTCACGCCGTTTCAACCGCTCGCCCGTCCAGTCCAGTTCGCGTTCCTCGAACACGCGATCTTCGGACTTGATCGGTTTGAGACCCGCGCCTCGCCCGTAGACGCCGCTCAGATCGATGCGATCTTCCTCGGAGCGCTTCAATCGCAGTCGAAGCTCGGCACCGAACTGCTCGATCGTCCATTCGCGGTCGGGTTCGACCCCCAGTGCCGCAGGGATGCGGATCGCGACCGAATTGCCCGATTTGAAGCTCTTGCCGGTGTATTCTTCGCCCATGATGCACCTTATGTATATACGCGATGTATATACATAATGGACCAAGGTGTCAATGGAAGGGGTCGGGTCAGTGAAACATGCCCGCGTAGAGCATGATGATGGTGGCGGCGAAAGTCATGCCTTGAACCGGCGTGCCTTCCATAATCGAGCCACGAATGCGATCGGCAAAGCGACGGCAAGGTAGGCAACTGGCAATACAACCCCAAAAAAAACCAATGCAATAAAATCAGCACGACCCGTGTCGAAATCGCCTTCCTGCCATCCCGCAGGAATTGAGCGCGGAAAGATAGTTACTGACAATGCGATCCCAACAGACAGGAGCGGCACGATCGCAATGCTCCACCACCATTTGGGCAGACTTCGGGAAGCTGCCATGCTTCGCACCAGCAGGGAAATGAGGGTCGCGAAAGTGACCGCAATCACAATGTCGAGCGCGCTAGACATCGGCTTTTCCGCTCCAGTGCACCCCATCCTTAGCCCGCGTGTCCACCCGCAACTCGAACACATCGGGGCGCGAGTAATGCCCGTCGGTGTCGAGGTTCGCCAGCCCCTCCTCGATCTCCGCAAGGTCCAGTTCGGCGTGGAGCGTCTCTTCGCCCTCGCCCGCTTGCGCGATCACCCGCGCATCCGGCGCGGCGATCAGGCTGCCGCCGCGGTTGAGGACATCGCCCTCGATCGCGCGGATC
>JBGSPZ010000378.1:0-1544 GCA_041738375.1 Parerythrobacter sp.
TGCCCGCGCTGGTGCGCGCCTTCGCCCGGCTGCCCGAGCCGTGGAAGCTGGTCATCGTCGGCGAGGGCCCCGAAGAGGCTGCGATCCGCGCTCAGGCTACCGCGCTAGGCTTGACCGACCGCGTCCACCTGCCGGGCTTCATTGCCCATCCTGCAAACTACGTCGGGCTGTTCGACATTTTCGCGCTGTCGTCGCATTCCGAGCAATTCCCCATCTCGGTGATCGAAGCCATGGCGGCTGGCCTGCCCATCGTTGCGCCCGCCGTGGGGGACATCGTGCACATGGTCAGCGATGAGAACCACAGTCTCATCGCGCCTGCGAGCGACGAAACGGCTTTCGCCGATCGGCTGGCAGAGGCGGCAGGCGAAGCAGCCTTGCGTGCGCATGTTGGCGCGGCCAATCGCGAAAAGGCGCGCAAGCAGTACGACGAGGGCGCGATGATTGCCCGGTACCGCCGGCTCTATGCCAACGCGATGGGGCGCAGGTCCTTGCCCTAGGCCCGGCAGCCCGCTTCATCCTCGGTTCAAGCTTCGGGGGACACCAGCAGAGTTCTGAATTGCATCGCGTCGTCCATCGTCTAAAGACGCGGGACCCGTTTTCTAGCAGATTGGAAGAGCCCGCACGTGGCCCTGAGACCGACTTCGAGTTCAGCCCCCACCGACAAGAAGGCACAGTTGCAAGCCGCGCAGGATGAAGTCCTGCTGCGCGAGATCGACGATGCCGTCCGGCAGGACCAGTATGCCGATATTGCCAGGAAGCACGGCAAGACGATCCTAGGGGTCGTGGCGGCATTCCTGCTGGCATTCGGCGCCTATCTGTTCTGGGACAGCCGGCAGGAAGCCGCGATGGAAAAGGACAGCGAGGCCCTGGTCGCTGCGCTCGACCAGCTGGAAGCAGGCAATCTCGATTCGGCATCGGCCCAGCTCGACACGCTCATCGCCGAAGGCGACGGCGGGGTGAAGTCGAACGCGCAGATGCTCAAGGCCGGGATCGCGATGGAGCAGGGGCGCAGTGCCGATGCGGCAAAGCTCTTCGCTGCCGTCGCTGCCGACGGGGATGCCGACCAAGCGATCCGCGACCTGGCGACAGTCCGCGAGGTCGCTGCAACTTTCGATCAGCGCAAGCCAAGTGATGTGATCGCGCGCCTTCAGAAGCTCGCTACTCCGGGCAATGCCTTTTTCGGCAGCGCGGGCGAAATGGTTGCCATGGCCTACCTCAAGCAGGGCAAGCGGGCCGAAGCCGGTGCCTTGTTCGCGCAGATCGCCAAGGATGAGGATGTGCCCGAGACGCTCCGTTCGCGGGCCCGGCAAATGGCCGGCCTGCTGGGTGTCGACGCGATCGAGGACGTCGACGAAATCATGGACCAACTCAAGGAATCGCAAGGTGCGGGTCCGGCCCCGATGCCGGCTCCGGCGACCGCTCCGGCGCAATAAGATCGAGGACAGGATTGCAATGACCGCTAACATCTCAACGCAGCGCCGAACCGGCCGCGTGCCTTCCCTGCTTCGCGCGGGAACCGCGCTCGCCCTTGCGGGCGCGCTCGG
>JBGSPZ010000382.1:0-4589 GCA_041738375.1 Parerythrobacter sp.
GCGGAAATCCTGCACCGATTGCGCGCTGGCGGCGCTGGCAGCGGCAAACAGGGCCAACAGGGGCAGGGTAGCAAATCGGTGCATTCGTTTTCGTCTGACTACATCTGTCATTCATTGCAGGCGGGGCGCGCTGAATAGGCACTGAATTCGCCCGCCGCCAGAGCCGACTTGTGCTGCGCGCGCGATCGGGGCAGATGCGCGGCATGAGCGACACACCCCAACCGCAATTCCTTGGCCGGCAGACCCCGCTGCCCGCATCGCCCGACGAGGCGGTGCTCGACTGCGTGCCCAATCCGCGCGAAGGCATACTCTATCTGGTCCGCTTCGCCGCGCCCGAGTTTACTTCGCTGTGCCCGGTCACCGGTCAGCCCGATTTCGCGCACCTCGTGATCGACTATGCGCCCGGCCACACGATCGTCGAATCCAAGAGCCTCAAGCTGTTCCTCGGCAGCTTCCGCAACCATGCCGGTTTCCACGAGGACGTGACGGTCGGCATCGGCCAGCGGTTGGCGCAGGAAATGCAGCCGCGCTGGCTGCGCATCGGCGGTTACTGGTACCCGCGCGGCGGCATCCCGATCGACGTGTTCTGGCAGACCGGGGCGCCGCCTGAAGGCTTGTGGGTGCCGGAACAGGGCGTCGCGCCCTATCGCGGACGCGGGTGAAGCGACGATCGGTCAGATTGACGGACGGCCCGGGATATCGCATCGCTGCTCCGCTGAGCCTTAGCACGGGGGGTAAGGATGGACGAAAATACACGCATGCAGATGATGTTCCAGGCGCAGAAGAAGTCCACCGGCGCGGCATATCTGTTGTGGTTCTTCCTCGGCGGCTTCGGCGCACACCGGTTTTATCTCGGCCAGACCGGGACCGGTATTGCGCAGCTCCTGCTCCTGCTGCTTGGCTGGATTCCGTTGTTCCTCGGCTGGGCCGTATTGTCGGTCTGGTGGCTGGTGGACGCTTTCCTCATCCCCGGCATCATCCAGCGCGAGGACATGGCGACGATCCAGCGGCTGGGCGGAAACCCGATGGGACAACGCCCGCTGGCCCCTGCGCAGCCCTATGACCGGCCGCGATACTGACGATTTCGGCCGATCGCCCGACAATGGAAGGAATGGTGCCGGCTGCAGGAGTCGAACCCGCGACCTGATGATTACAAATCAACTGCTCTACCAACTGAGCTAAGCCGGCACTGAATCGTGGAGCGCCATTGGTGCAAGGCGCGGCGAAAGTCCAGCCGCATCGAAATGTGCTATCCTACTTGGCGTTGCACGGGTAGACAGCAGCATCGCTCACTGGCAGGTCGCACCCCATGCGATACATTTTGCTTTCGGCAATGCTTGTCTCGCTTTCGCTCCCGATCTCCCATGCGCAGGCGGAGCCGGCCGGTCATGCCGATGACCGGTTTGCGGTCATGCAGTCGGGCCAATGGGGAGTGGTCGACGCAGATGGCGCGGTGATCGTGCCGCTGGAATATCAAAGCATCGGGATATGGAGCGATCGCCTGATCGAAGCCCGCAAGGACGACCGCGCGGCGCTGTTTGCGCCCGATGGCACCCTTCTTGTCCCGCTCCGCTACCAGAATCTGTACGGAAACGATGCCTCCGTCGGAGGATCGGACGACAATTCGTGGTTCTGGGCGCATGACCAATGGGGCCGCGAGCGTTGGATCGTCGGTGTGAGCGGCGAGCCGCTGCTCGGCCCGGGTCTCAACCCGTTGACACCGTTCGACGGCAAAGATCGCTTTATCGTCGAGGACGATGGGAAGCGCGGCATCCTCTCGCTCGCTTGCGAGTGGATCCTGCCGCCCTCGCTCGCAGCGATCGGTACGCTGGCGGACAACGGGCTGGCCTGGGCGCAAGCGAGCGACGGTGGGCAGGGCTTCATCGACGCTGACGGCAAGTGGGTGATCGAGCCGGGCCGGTTCGAGCGCCTGGGCTATTTCGCCGCCGATGGCTGGGCCCCGGCGCAGGCGGACGGAAAATGGGGCTTCATCGATGCGCGGGGCGAATGGATGATCCCGCCGACAGCGGCGTTTGCTTACTCATGGCCGCAAGCCTTCAACTCCGCGGGCCTCACCGTCTTCGAGAAAGACGGCAAGAGCGGATTGCTCAATCGGCAGGGCGAATGGGTGGTCGAGCCCGTGTTCGACGGCATCACCGAGTTTGTCGACAGCTCCTTCATCGCCACCCGGGACGGAGAGCGCCGACGGTTTTCGAGCGCAGGCGAGGGTTTGGGGCTGGCACCGTTCGATGCCGAGAACTTTGTCCGTTACGATGAAAGCCGCACCGGCAGGGTGGTGCGTGATGGGAAGCCCAAGCTGGTCGACTGGTCTGGAAAGGAAGTTATCGGGAGCGGGTTCGAAGACATCATGCCGTTCGGGAAGAACGATTGGGCCCCGGCGAAAAACGGCGGCAAGTGGGGCGCGGTCGACAAGTCCGGAACCTGGGTGCTGCAACCCGAGTATGAATGCGTCACCCGTTGTCCGCTGCGGCCCGACTCGTTGCCCCAGCCGATTCTCATGGCGGTTTCACCGGATGTGCCGCGTTCGCCGCCTATGGAGCCTTCAGCTTCGCGCTATACCGCCCCGAAATCCCAGCCGTGGTGCCACGCGCGCAACTAATCCGCGCCGAAGGTCCAGCCTTCCGTGCGGGCAATATCGCCGGTCAGACCCCGCGGCCTCCACAGTCGCGGGTTGTGCGCGACCTCGCGCAGCCAGGCCGCTGCCAGCAGCGCATCGGAGGAGTGATCGTCGATCGGGCCGGCTCCGCCGCAGGGAGGCGAACCCAGTTCCTTCATTGCAATGTCGAGCGCTTCCCACGAACGGATCTTGCTCAACCCCTTGCGCACTCCGCCCGCCTGCGCCGCGAAGGCGGTGTAGATTTCGACGATCACCGAACCGGAATCGGGCAGCGGATCGATCGGCCAAACGGGAATGCGCCCGTCGAGGCGGTGGAGCATCCGCATACCGGTTAGGGAGGACTTGCCGACCTGCGCCGCGCCGACGAGGTTGAAATTGCTCACCGGGCGCACGCCTTGGCTGCGCTGTGCGTGTTCGGCGATGCGGAAACGGCCTTCGCGGGTCGGCGCGCCGGGCAGGAGGAAACGGTCCCCGACGTGATCGCGCGAATGGCGGAAATAGCGCGCAGCTTCCGGGTGGGCGACGAACCCGCTTGCCTCCAGATGCGGGTCGGCGGCGCAGATCGCGTCGATCAGGGCCCATAGTCCCTTCGCGTCGGCCGGGCTTTCGCTCCAGCCGGGGAAATAGGTTCCCGCATCGGCGAAGGGCAGCGCGATACCGAGGTCCATTCCGACCAGCGTATCGTCCGGCAGATCATCGCGCAGTATGGCCAGCACGTCGTCGCGCGACCAACCGGATCGCGGAGGTTCGACCAGTACCGGCGGGCCGCCCGCCGCCTCGGTCAGCGCCAGCGCGATGCCTTTCTGCCGCGCGCCCCTTGCGCCCGACCAGTCGATGGCGAGGAAATGCCGGAAGCGGTCAGGCCTCATTCGCGCTCTTCGCGCAGCTTGTTCCAGTATTCGATCCGCTTGGCGATCTCGCGTTCGAATCCGCGTTCGACCGGGGTGTAATATGACTGCGGCTCCATCCCATCGGGCCAGTAGTTCGCGCCCGAGAAACCGCCATCCGATTCGTGATCGTATGCATAGCCCTTGCCGTAACCGATGTCCTTCATCAGCTTGGTCGGCGCGTTGAGGATGTTCTGCGGCGGCATCAGGCTGCCGGTCTCCTTCGCGCTCTTCCACGCCGCCTTCTGCGCCCGGTAAGCGGCGTTCGATTTAGGCGCCGTCGCGCAATAGAGGCAGGCCTGCACGATGGCGAGTTCGCCCTCCGGGCTGCCGAGGAACTCGTAGGCATCCTTCGCGGCGAGGCACTGCACCAGCGCCTGCGGGTCGGCGAGGCCGATGTCCTCGCTGGCGAAGCGGACAAGGCGGCGCAGCACGTAAAGCGGTTCCTCGCCCGCCGTCAGCATCCGCGCGAGGTAATAGAGGGCAGCCTGCGGATCGCTGCCGCGCAAGCTTTTATGAAGCGCGCTGATGAGGTTGTAATGCCCCTCGCGGTCCTTGTCGTAGACCGCCACCCGGCGCTGCAGGAACTGGCCCAGCGCGGCGGGATCGAGCAATTCCTCGATTTTCGCATTGTACAGCGTCTCGGCCTGGTTGAGCAGGAAGCGCCCATCGCCGTCGGCGCTAGCCACCAGCGCGTCGCGCGCTTCGAAGGTGAGGGGCAGGGGGCCTTCCAACTCCTCCGCACGGTCGAGCAATTTGCCCAGCGCCTCTGCATCGAGGCGGTGCAGGATCAGCACCTGTGCGCGGCTGAGCAGCGCGGCATTGAGTTCGAAGCTCGGGTTCTCGGTCGTCGCGCCAACCAGCGTTACCGTGCCGCGTTCGACGAAGGGCAGGAATCCGTCCTGCTGCGCGCGGTTGAAGCGGTGGATCTCGTCCACAAACAGCAGCGTCTTGCGCCCGGCCTGCGCGGCGACACCGGCGGCGGCGAAGGCCTTCTTGAGGTCGGCCACCCCGCTGAACACCGCGCTAACGCTCTCGAACCGCATACCCACCGCATCGGCCAG
>JBGSPZ010000387.1:0-2692 GCA_041738375.1 Parerythrobacter sp.
GATCTCGCGCGCGCCCTCGGCATCGATCTCCATCCCCAGCAGCCGCGCCCCGCGCGTCACCACCAGGTCGAGCTCCTCATGGGTGTAGAAATTCAGCCGCACCGGGATACCGAAGCGGTCGCGCAGCGGGGTTGTCAGCAAGCCTTGCCGCGTGGTCGCGCCGACCAGCGTGAAGGGCGGCAGGTCGATCCGCACGCTGCGCGCACTCGGCCCCTCACCGATGATGATATCGAGCGCGCGGTCCTCCATCGCGGGATAGAGGATTTCCTCGACCACTGGATTGAGCCGGTGGATTTCGTCGATGAACAGCACGTCGTGCGGTTCGAGATTGGTCAGCAGCGCGGCAAGATCGCCTGCCTTGGCGATCACCGGCCCGCTGGTGGCGCGGAAGCCGACCCCCAGTTCCTTCGCCACGATCTGCGCCAGCGTGGTCTTGCCGAGGCCGGGCGGACCGAAGAACAACACATGGTCCATCGCCTCGGCGCGCGACTTCGCGCTTTCGATGAACACCCGCAGATTGTCACGCGCCGCCTCCTGCCCGATAAACTCGGCGAGCGACTTGGGCCGCAGCGCGGCGTCGGGATCGTCCGGCTGGCGATCGGGGGAATGGAGGGGTTGGTTGGTCATTTCTTGACGCACTGCACCAGTTCGTCGCCAATCCGAAGGAGGTGATTCAAGCTATCAATGATCAATTGGGTATTCTTGATTCCCTGCTCCCTCTGACCACTTTTGTAAGGTATGCCCTTTGGATCCAATGCATCGAAAGCCATGCGATAGTGACCGTAAAACATAACGACTTTCCGAACGAAGGCGGGGTCCAGTTTACCGATTTTGCCGGCTAGGCTTTCGTAAATTGTGCAATAGTTCGAGTGATTGTGGACCTGCATCTGATAGAATGGGAGCTCGCCCTCTGGTCCGATCTCGGTTTCGCTAGCTGTTGCTTCGCGAGTAGCCTGCGCGGTCAGTAGCAATTCTCTTAATCGCACCATATCGCAAATGGACTTGATCTCTGCGACAAGCGCAGCCTCGAGCGCAGCGGCTTCTGTTCGATTGCTCCTTATCCAGCCAACCCAGCCTGCCAGACCCGCTGCAGACGCGCCCGTTAACGCCGCGATTACCGGCACGAATACGGAAATCTCGCCGCTACTCAAAACGGGTTCACCGTATACCCGCGCTGCTGCAACAGTGCGTGGGCGGTCATCGCGCTCAGCGCGGTCTCGACGCCCGGGATCAAATCGTCCTGCTTGATTCCGTAGGCCGCGCCGGTCTGGCCGCAGAGGATAAAGCGGACGCCTGCGTCGAGCATCGCGGCGACCATCGCGCCCGAGGGGTTGGGGCCTTCCTTGCCCTTCGCCGCCCAAGCCTCGTCGGTCAGGAGGTCCATCGCGGCCTTGCCGTGGACCACCACCGCGATGCGGATGTTGTCCTCCGGCACGCCGGCGGCGACATGCATGTTGATGAAGCGCGCGGCGCTTTCGAAGCCGCGGTTGCTCGCGCCCGTTTCCGCCGGTGCGGCCACATCGAAGGCCACCGCGAATTCGGTATCGGCAGGCACTGTGTCGATGCCTTCAACCGGGGCATGCGGGCCGAAATCCTCGAACACCGGGCCGTTGGTGAAGGCCGACATGTCCTGCGCGGCTGCGGGCGCGGCGAGCAGAAGCAGCGGGAGAAAGCAGGACAGCGTCAACGCGCGAGCGCCATGCGTGCGAAGTTCAGCCAAGATGCTCAATCCCTTCTCCTGTGATCGCGACCCAATGATGCTTGCGCTCCTCATAGACCGAATAGTCGGGCGGCGGAAATCCGGGCTCGGCAAAGGCGCCGATCGGCACAGCCACCATATCGGGCAGGGCATCGTGGGTGTACCACACGCCCGATCCACAATGGGGGCAGAAGCGGAAGGTGGCGGTGCCGCCATCGCCGCCTGTGCGGCTCCATGCGCGGCTATCGCCTGCAATGGTTACCTGCTCCTGCGGCCAGCGCGCCTGCGCCGCGAAAGACGATCCGCTGCGCTTCTGGCAGTCGAGGCAATGGCACACCGACACGCGCACCGGATCGCCTTCGCAGGTGGCGGTGAGCTGGCCGCATTGGCACGAGGCGGTGCGGGTGGTCATTGCGCCGTCACGTGCCATCGGCGAACCTGATGCTGCGCCATTCGGCATCTTTGGAGAGGAGGCGCAGACGTGCTGCATTCCTCGAAACAGGAAAACGTACGGCCAGAAAGCCGGGCAGGTCGCTGGCACCAAGCTGGAAATATCCCACCGCTTCGCCATCCGCGTTCAGCGTGTCGCGATATGGCCCGACATGGCACGAGGCGCCATCCATCCAGCGATCCGGCACCAGGAAACGGACCAGCGTTCCCGCACGGAAACGGTCGTTCCCTTCGATCACCACCCCTTCGAGGGCCAGCACTTCGCTTCCCGCCATGAGGCCGTTCACAATCCTGAGTTTGAGCACTTCAAAGCCTTCGACCGGGGCTTGCGGAACGGGGCGGACAATGGATTGCGGACGGGAACAGGCCTGTGCTTGTAAGGGCGCGAGTGCGAGGCCTATCGAAACAGCCAGTGCGAGACGAAGCGCGATCGGCATCACCCCGCCGCCCTTTTCAGCGCCACCCGGATCAGGTCGCTCTCGCCCGCATCCTCGCCCAGCTCGCCTTGCGCCAGCGCAACCGCGCGCGCGGCGACGGCGGGTT
>JBGSPZ010000389.1:0-13875 GCA_041738375.1 Parerythrobacter sp.
GCCAGCAGCGCGGCGAGCAGCAGCAAGACAATCCGGACCGGCCGCTTCATTCGGGGATCGAGCAAGGCGTGAGGCCGGCAGCGACCAGATCGTCCCGCAACACGTCATGGAGGATTTTCAGCTGCCGGGTCAGCTCGGGCACATATTTGCCCGCCGCATCGTCGACCGGGTCGTCATCGTTGTAGGGATTCTTGAGCGGCCCGCCAATCAGCGCTGGCGAGACCGCTGGCATGCCCTGCCGGTCTACCCTGGTGTAGGCGCTCGCGGGCTGGTCGACGAAGGCAAAGCTGGTCGCGGTGTCGGACCCGGACAGCGGCGGATTGCCCTGCGGCGGCGCGAGATAAGGGAAATCTGCCCGGAAGGCACGATCGTTGGCCGGCGGGTTGAGCGGGATCCGGAACAGCGTGTCGGGCGGATGCCGGTCGAGGTCGAGGAAGATAACCGCCAGCGTGAGATCGACGACCGGATCCTGCAATCGCCGTCCGTTGGGGAAACCCGAAGGCGCGTTGAGATTGACGGTGATCGTATCAGGCACGATCAGCCCAGCCACCGTGCTGTTCGTGCCTGGCACGATCTGGTTGAGGCAGGGTGTCACGCTGAAGCTGGTCGTCGACGGCGGGGTGGTCTGCACCGGATCGGGATCGGTGTTCGGGCCACCACTGCCGCAGGCGGAAAGCGCGAGCGCGCCGAATACCGACAGCGCCAGCGACCGGGTTGGAGCCTTGCGGGTCATCAGATTTGCCCTCCCAAGCGGTCGGTGATGGCCCAGAAATCGAGCGCATTGTTCCCGTTCTCGAGCCGCTCGCGCGGGATTTCGATCACGAAAGCGGTAATGTTCTGCGCGCCGAAGAAATCGCGGTCGTTGCGGAAACGCAAAGTCCCCATCTCGCGCGATTCGCGCAGTCCCTGCGAATCGAAGAAGAATGGATCGTCGGTGAGGCCGGTGAACACGCGGACCCCGTCCTTGACCAGCGTGCGCTCGACCGAGCCGATGATGTCGCCGGTCACACCCGGCACCCCGCGCACCCGCACGCCCCACGGGCCGTTCGTCGTGCCCGTCTCTTGCGCAAACTGGAAGGTGATCGTATGGTCCGCCGTCGTCTGCGGTGCGCGGTTCGAAATGGCGAGGGTGAACAGGACATTGGGATCGTAGCGCGCTGGCAGACCGGTCGCCGCAGGCCCGCCGAAGGTATAGATCACCGTCACTTTCGTCGCGTCATGGAAGACGTAGATATCGGCAATGTCAGCCGGAAAGTCGGGTGTCGAATCATTGCTCGGATTGGTTCGCGCGGGCGGATCGAGGTGATCGGCGGCAGGAACCGGTGCCTCACCCAGCGAATAGGCCAGCGGCACCAGGCAGGCCGCACCGATCAGAACCGCAACGGATACTCTTCGCAACATAACGCACGCCTATCCCTCTGCATGGAGGTGCATGGGCTGCGACCGGTCTTATGCTTCTTGCCCGTTTCCCGCGCCAGAGATGAAGCCAATCGGGGCATCCGTCAATTGCTTAGGCATGGCTTGCCATCAACCGGCTGCCATGCCCTTGATCGCCAGGGCGATCAGTCCTGCGCCGATAATCAGGCACACGAAGCTGATTGCGAACCAAGGCATCCAGCCGACCTGATCGATCGCGTTGCGCTTCAGCCTCCGCCGCTCGAAAAACCCGGCGACAATTGCCAGCAACAGCAGTCCGCCCCCCCACAAACCGACGGTTTCTGCTTCGCTGGCGAAGGTCAGGAAATGTTCGAACGACACGGCGCGCATTTGGTGCGCCCTATCGCTCATCACAAGACGCAATCATCGCGTCCGGGAACGAATTCCCCTGTCAGGCGGTTTGAAATGTGAGCTTCCCGAGAGGATCGAGAACATGATCAAGAAAGCACTCATAGCGGTCGGCATTGCTGCCATCGCTCTCACCACTACCGCCTGCAACACCGTCAAAGGCCTGGGCCGCGATATCGAATCGGTCGGTGAGGCGGGCGACAGGGTGGTGTGATTCCAGCGGCCCGCAATGCCCCCGCAGGGTCGCAGGCGCCCGTCGGAGCAATCCGGCGGGCGTTTCCCTATAGGCGTCGGGTCCACACCAGTGTGAGATTGTTCGCCGGCATTTCGTGACGCGCGGAGCGTTCCAGGCCGGCATCTCGTGCCAGCCTGTCACAATCCTCGACCTTACGAATTCCCCAGCGCGGATCGCGGGATCTGAGGCTGGCATCGAAGTCGAGGTTCGATTGCGCGGGCTCGACGCCGCGTTCGAAGAACGGTCCGTAGACCACCAGCTTGCCGCCCGGTGCAAGGCACCGCCCTGCCCCGGCGAACAGGCCTAACGCGCTATCCCAAGGGCTGATATGGATCATGTTCGCGCAGAATATCGCTTCGAAGCGGCCTTCGGGCCAATCCTCGCTCGCGGCATCGAGCAGGCAGGGTGATGTAATGTTGCGCAGCCCGCTGCCCCGGCGCCATTCATCGATCGATGCCAGGGCTTCGGGTTCGGCATCGGTCGGATGCCATTGCAAGCCAGGAAAGCGGCGCGCGAAATGGACGGCATGCTCGCCCGATCCGCTGGCAATTTCCAATACCGTTCCCGTATCGGGCAATTCGGCCGCCAGCACTTCGGCAATGGCTTCGCTGTTGCGCGCGGTGGCGGGCGCGTGGCGTTTCAGCGCGCCTTCCCCGCCTGGCGCGCGCGCTTTTCCCGCACGATCAGCCAAACGAGCAGGCCGATCGGCCCGGCAAGAAAAGTCGCCAGCAGGATCGGGGCCTGCACAAACCGGTTGAAGCCCTTGGCGTCGGCATCCTTGGCGATCCACAGGCCGACGAACAGGTCGAACGCGAGATAATGGGTCCAGCCCACCGTGACCCCGCCATCGCTGAGGAAGATCCCGCGCACCCCCTCGATGGTCGAGAAATTCGCCGCCGTATCGGCAGGGCCCACCGGATCGATCCAGCCACCGACAATCGAGACGAGAAAAACGGCGTAGATCGCACACAGCAACCCGACCCCGAGGTATAGAATGAAGGTCAACAGGGTCGGCCAGCGCGGCAGGAGGATCAGGCCGATCCATGCAACCAGCGCGATGAAGTTCACTGCACCGAATATCCCGTCCCACATCACTCTTCTCCTGCCGCACCGGACAGGCGGGGCAATTCCCCCGCCGCAAGCTTGAGCGCGTCGTGCTCGTGGCTGAAGCGCCCGTGCGCCTTGCGGTGCGCCAGCGCCAGCGCGGCCTGCGCCACTTCCTGCGCCGAGATCGAACGCAGCGAACGGTACTTTCCCTGCATCAGCAGGTCTGTCAGCGGACTGACCACCATCGCCGCCTTTTCCAGCAATCGTGGATCGTCGGCCCGTTTGCCGCGCAACAGACCGGGCCGCAGCAGGTCGAGCCGCTTGAAGCCGATCTTCATCAGCGCCTGTTCGGCTTCGCCCTTCACCTTCGGATAAAACATCTTCGCGCGCGGATCGGCATTGACCGAACTGACCACGACGCAGCGCTCGATCCCGTGCTCGTGTGCCGCACGCGCGGTGTCGACCACGAGGCCGAAATCGACCGCGCGGAAGGCATCCTTGTCACCGCCCATCTTGCCGATGGTGGTGCCGAGCGCGCTGATCAGCACTTGCGGACGAAACCTGCCCATGACCTCACCCCATGCCTCCGGTTCGGCCACCACAACATCCATCGTTGCACCGGTCGGCACCGGCACCTCGCGCCGCGCTAGCGCAAGCAAGCGGTAATCCGCGCGCCCGACCGATTGCTCGATGATCGCCCGCCCGACCAGACCGGTCGCACCGACAAGCGCTATCCTAACCTGCTCAGACATTGCTCAACCCGTCGGGCTTGCGGCCATAGATCCGCTCATACTGGTCGATTGCATAGCGGTCGGTCATGCCGGCGATGTAGTCCGCGATGTGGCGGCTGCGCGCAGGTTCGGCATCGGGCAATGCGTCCCGCCACGCACCCAGCAGGCGCGCATCCTGATCGTAAGCGGCATAGAGCCGCGCCACCACTTCGCGCGCCTTCTCCGCCGTCGCCAGTTGTTCGGGGTGATAATAGAGATTTGCGTACATGAAGCGCTTGAGCACCCGTTCCTGCGCCGCCATCGCGGGCGAAAAGCCCGATAGCGACCTGCCAGCCCCGCGAATTTCCTCGAGCGCGACGACCCCCTCGGTCTGCGCCTGCGTGTGCCCGATCACGTCGTTGACCATCAGGCCGATCTGCCCGCGAATGAGTTCGCGCAGCTTGCGGTCCTGCGGCGCAGCGGGAAAGCGCCGCTCGACCGCCCGCCACTGGTCTGCGACGAAATCGATTTCGAGCAGCTGGTCGAGCTGCAGGAAGCCCGCCCGCAGACCATCATCGATATCGTGGTTGTCATAGGCGATGTCGTCCGCCACTGCGGCCACCTGCGCCTCGAGGCTGGGCCAGCGATCGAGTTCGAGGTCGAACGCCTGGTCGAGTTCCTCCAGCGCCCAGTTGTCCGCCGCCTTCGGTCCGTTGTGCTTGGCCAGCCCTTCGAGCAGGTCCCACGTCAAATTGAGGCCCGGATGGTTGCAATAGGGGCTTTCAAGCCGCATCAGCGTGCGCAACGACTGGGCGTTGTGGTCGAATCCGCCATGCCGGGCGCTCGCCTGCGAGAGCGCCTTCTCTCCTGCGTGGCCGAACGGCGGGTGGCCGATGTCGTGCGCGAGGCACAATGCCTCCGTCAGGTCTTCGTCCAGCCCGAGCGCGCGCGCGATCACCCGCCCGATCTGCGCGACCTCCAGACTATGCGTCAGCCGGGTGCGATAATGGTCCCCGTCGGGCGCGATGAAGACCTGCGTTTTCGAGCGCAGCCGGCGGAATGCGATCGAATGGATGATCCGGTCGCGATCGCGCTGGAACTCGCTGCGCGGGCCGCGCGCGCCGTCGCGATTCTCGGGGAATTCGCGGCCCCGGCTGTGGAGCGGATCGGCGGCAAAGGTTGCGCGGGTCATCGGCCAGCGGCCTAGGCCACCACCGTGCTATCGACAACGGGAACAATCGGGCAACGCTGCACGGCGATCAGAAGTCGGTGCCGAAAATCCAGTCCGCCGCAGCAGCGCAGTGGATGCGCGCAGAATCGTAGATCGGCAGGACATTGGCGTTCACATCGACCACCATTTCCAGCTCGGTGCATGCCAGGACTATGGCTTTTGCCCCCGCCTGCTCCTTCTGGGTGATGATCGTCTTTAGCGCGCGTTCCGCATCGCGGGTCGCCTTGCTCAGCATGAGTTCGTCGTAAATATAGCGATCGAGCACTTCGACGTTCGCCATATCGGGCGGCAACAGATCGATCCCGTGGCTCACCAGCCGCTGGCGATAGAAGCTCTCGGTCATCACGTTGCGGGTGCCGATCAGTGCCGCATTGGTTACTTTGTCCGCCGCCATCTTGCGCCCGACGCAATCGGCGATGTGGAGCACGGGGATGCCGATCGCTTCGGCAACCCGGTCGTACTCCCGGTGCATCGAATTGGCGGCGATAATCAGCCCCTGGGCACCCGCCGCTTCGAGTCGCCGGGCGGAATCGGTCAGGATGCCAGCAGCGCGATCCCAGTCCTCGCTGCTCTGCAGGCCGGAAAGCTCGCGGAAGTCGAGACTTTCGATCAGCAGCGGCGCGCTGCTCATCGCCCCGGCGCGCTTTTGCACCGACAGGTTGATCGCCTCGTAATAGGTTCGGGTGGAGACCCAGCTCATCCCCCCGATCAGCCCAAGCTTGCGCACACGTTCGTCCCTTGTTTCCGGGCCCTGAACCCGGTTTAAATCCCGATACCGTTGATGGTTTCGATTGGCTTTAACCGACTTGAACGCGCGGGAGTGAATTAATTTCCCGCATCCTTGGTTAATCCGCGCTCCACCAGCCACGCGCGCAGTACCGAAAGCGATTCCGTCGGCGCCTCCTCCATCGGCAAGTGACCGATGCCGCGCAATGCATGGAAATCGTTATCCGGCAGATTGTTGTGCAACCACTCGCCCGCAGCCAATGGAATCAGGCGATCTTCCTCCCCCCACAGGACCAGCGCCGGCATCTTCAGCGTTGCAACTTGCGCCGCAGTCAGCGGTTCGTAGTCCTGGCTGAAGCGGAAGATCGTCGCCTCGCGATTGCCCGGATAGCGCAGCAGTTCCCAGTAGCGATCGACCGCTTCGGGGGTGACGACCGCCTGATTGCTGACGCTTTGCGACAGGCTCTGCTCGACCAGGCTGCGCGGGGTGATGTGCTTCATCAACTGGTTGAGCACGGGCGTGCGGGCGATGGTGAAGCCGATATTGCCGCCCTCATCCTTCTCGGCGCTCTGAATCCGCGGCGGACCCGAAGCATCGACCAGGATCATGGCTTGCACGCGGTTAGGATGCGCCAGGGCATAGTGCAGCGTGTGCCCGCCCCCCATCGAATTGCCCCCGAGGATGAAGCGCTCGAGCCGGAGCGCATCTGCCACCTGGTCGATCGTCTTGACATAGATCGGGATCGTGTAATCGCCGCCGGGGATCGCGCCCGTCAGTCCGTGGCCCGGCTGGTCGAACCGGATCACGCGGTAATCGGCCTTGAGCCCGTCGACCCAAGGCTGCCACGTATGGAGATCGGAGTTCGAGCCATGCAGGAGGATGATTGCAGGCGCATCGCGCGGACCTTCGTCGCGCAAATGCACCGTCGCGCCGTTGGGCAGCTTGAGGAATTGCGAAGGCGCTGCGCCGTATTTGGCCCGCATCTCCGCGGGATCGGTGTCGGGCGTTCGCAATACGAAGAACGCAATCACCAGCAATGCCGCCACGATCCCAAGGATCCGCAAGGTCCATTTCAGCATCGCAAGGTCACTCCGTTCATCGCATGCAGGGGGCAAGTGGAACATGTGGAACACAGTCCAAAGGCAAAGCCGGTCCCGCCCGAACGCGGTCGCGAAATGCCCGTATCGGATGGAGGATCATGCTCATTTTACCAGCCTAGCACCGCTGCGAAGGTGTAGGAAAGAACTGGCTATCGTTGCGATGCCGGTTCCATCTCGGCGATCCAGTGGGTCAGCAGCGTCATGCCTTCCTTGTGCACCGTCGCGCGGCCGATCTCGGGCATGGCAACGCCCGGGTCGAGGCTATGCATCCGGTAAAGCAGGATCGAGCGTTCCGGGTGGCCCGGCTCGATGATGAAGTCGAACGCGCCGCTGCCCCGCCCCGCCGCGACCGGGCGCTTCAGGTACCCGCTCGCCGGATGATCTCCGACCGGCTCGTCGTAGAACAATCCGCTGTTGCTCGCCGCTCCGCTGCGGCTGTGGCAATGCGCGCAATTCGCGTAGAGATAGGCTCCGGCGCGCTCCGCGAGCGGTTCGGACGGGTCATCCCACCGCGCCTTGGCATAAAGCCCGTTCTTCGGAAAGCTTGCGCGGTCGGCCAGCCGCTCACGATCGCTTTCCCGCTCGAATTCCATATCGGGCCAGACCGGGCCGATGGGCGACAACGCGCCGTCGCGGCTGTGGCATTGCTTGCACTGGTTCTTGTTAGGCACGCCGTAGCTGATCGAATGGCTTTCACCTGAGGGATCGTCGAAGGTGACGGGAATTCGCGTTCCCGCCACCTTGAGCACCGCGTCGGAGCGCTCGGCGTTCCACACATAGGGCAGCGCAATCCAGCCGTCCGCCCGGTGGAGCAGCACCCGGGTTTCGAGCGTATCCAGGTCCCCGTTCCTGCGGAGATAGCCAAAGCTCTTTATCAGCGCCGTGCCGACCGGGAAATCGATCCGCCCGTCGGAGCCGATGCGGATTTCCGCCCCTTCCGGCAGATGGATGAAGCGCGCCTTCTCCGCATAGTCGGAGAACAGCGGATTGCGCAGCGAGTAGCTGATCAGGCTCGCGTCAGGCTTGTCAGGACTGCCCGCGAAAAAGCCGTATTCCGACAGCGAGCGAGGGAGCGCGTCTCCGGTGATCGCCGCCTGCGCGATCGCGTTCTGGCCCGTCGCGCGCACGCTGGCGGCCCCCGTTAATCCGAGGGCGGCAAGCGCACAAGCGAAGACCAGGCGCCTCACTTGATCCGCGATTCCAGTTCGGCAGGGGCTCCGACCGATTCGAGGGCGAAAGCACCGTCGGGCGCAGGAACGGCGAGCGGTCCCGGCTGCGCAGTGGCGATATCCTGCCCCGGCGACGTGAGATTGAGCGTCCAGCCCGCCACACCCTCGGCCACACGCAGCCCGGTGTCGCCTTCGGCAATCCCGTCCCACAGAACCGGCGGCAGTGCCCCGCCGAAGGCGGCGAGCAGCATCTCCTTGCCGTCGAGCTGCGGATCGTCGCCGCCGCGGCCGAAGATGTTGTCCGCCACCACCACGTTGCGCGCGTAGGGGTTGTAGTTCGGATCGTCGAACTTCTGCGCATAGGCAATCACCATGACATGCGCGGTCGGGTTGTTTTCCAGCACGTTCCCTTCGACCAGCACCCCGTCGTTGGCCATCACCAGGATGCCCGTCCCGCGCCGCACGCTGGCGACGATATTGCCCGGCGGCGCGAAGTTGGGGGTGTCGTTGTCGACCACCAGATTGCGCCGCAGCACCACATTGCCGCCGCCCATCACCGGCAGGTTGGGCAAGTCGAACACCAGCAGACCCCCGGTGTTGCGGGTGGCGATGTTGTTTTCCACCAGCGCGTTGCGGCTGTTCTCGATCTCGATCCCGGCGACATTCGCCTCGACGATCGAATTGCGCACAGTGATGTCCCTGCTCTGCCCGACATAGATCCCTGCGTCGGACGCGCCCGAGACTTTCGAGCCATTGACCAGCACCCCGGTGCTTTCGACCGGATAGATGCCGTAGGCGCCGTTGTTCGCGTCCGGCCCGCCCGTCCAGGTCACGCGGATGCGGTGGTAAACGATGTTGTCCGCGCCCTTCGATTTGACCCCGTCGCCCTTGGGATTTTCCAGCGCGAAGTCGCGCAAGGTCACGTTGTCGCTGGTCACCAGCAGACCTTCGCCCGAGCCCTGCTGGCCGGTGAAGTCGAGCACCGTCTCGTCCATCCCCGCGCCGCGCAGGGTCACGCCGTCGATATCGAGGCTGAGCCCGTCGGTCAGCGCGAAGCGGCCCGCACCCAGCACCACCTCGTCCCCCGCTTCGGCGAGGATCAGCGCTTCCTGCAACCGCTCCTGCCCGCCCTCGCCTGCGGCAACTTCGACCGTCTTGGCGGCCAGTGGCTGCGCGATTACGATCGCCGAAGCGGCCGCGAGCCATCCGAAGTTCATTCTCGACATGCAATCTCTCCCGTTGTCGCTACACTGTGCGACAAATCCACCGCGAAACCAAGACCGGTTGCTGTGTGAAATGCAATAACTGGCCCTATGAAGGAGCACCCATGCGACTTTCCCCGACGATCCTTGTTGCACTGACTGCCTTTGGCCTCGCGGCACCTGCAGCGGCCGCGCCAGCTTCCATCGCGGGCAAGTGGAAGACCGACGACGGGAAGTCGGTGATCAGTTTCTACCAGTGCGGCAGCGCGATGTGCGGCAAGATCGACCGCTTCCTCGTCGCCGAACCGGCGGGCGGCGCGCGCGACGGGAAGAACCCGAAGAAGGACCTGCGGACCCGCAAGCTGCTCGGCCTGCGGATCTTCTGGGACCTCAAGGCGGACAAGGACAGCTACGAGGGCAAGGGCTACAGCCCGCAGGACGGGCGCTATTTCAACGCCGACATTCGGCGCGACGGGAACCAGCTTAAGGTCAAGGGCTGCGTGATGGTGATCTGCCGCACGGTCACCTGGTCGCGCGCCTGATCAGTCCGCCTGATCCAGCCCGACCGCGCAGATCGCCGCCGAGCTTGACGTGACCGTCAGCACCTCGACATCGCCCACCCGGCGCACCCGCTCGACATAGCCGCTCAAGGTGGTCGGCCGTTTGGGTTCGCCCTTGCGCGGCTTGAGCTGTTCGAGCTTGCGCAGCTGGGAGATGGTCAGCCGGTCGACCATGCGCTGCGCCATACAGGCCGAATTGCGCTCGGAGAGCCCGGCATCGAGCAGCGCCGACTTGACCTTGCTCTCGGCGATCTTCTCGACACAACCGGTGAGGAGGAGCGCCACTGCGAGCGGCCAGACCAGCCGGGTCAATCGAGCGCCTTCACGATTTCCTCGACCATCTTCTTGGCGTCGGCGAGCAGCATCACGGTCTGGTTCATGTAGAATACGTCGTTGTCGACCCCGGCATAGCCGACCCCGCCCATGCTGCGCTTGATGAAGAACACCTGCTTGGCCTTGTCGACATCGAACACCGGCATGCCATAGATCGGGCTGGTCTTGTCGGTCTTGGCAGCCGGATTGACCACGTCGTTCGCGCCGATGATGAAGGCGACGTCGCACTGCGCGAACTCGCTGTTGATGTCCTCCAGCTCGAACACCTTGTCGTAATCGACGCTGGCTTCGGCGAGCAGCACGTTCATGTGGCCCGGCATGCGGCCCGCCACGGGGTGGATCGCGAACTTGACCTCGATGCCCTTCTCTTCGAGCAGGTCGCACATTTCGCGCAAGGCATGCTGCGCCTGCGCCACCGCCATGCCGTAGCCGGGGATGACGATGACCTTTTCCGCCTGTTCGAGCATGAAAGCGGCATCTTCCGCGCTGCCGGTCTTGTAGGGGCGCTGCTCACCCCCGCCCCCGCTGCTCGCGCCGCTTTCCGCGCCGAAGCCGCCAGCGATCACGCTGAGAAAACTGCGGTTCATCGCGCGGCACATGATGTAGCTGAGGATCGCGCCCGAGCTGCCGACCAGCGCCCCGGTGATGATCATCGCCGTGTTGCCGAGCGTAAAGCCCATCGCCGCCGCCGCCCAGCCCGAATAGCTGTTGAGCATCGACACCACCACCGGCATGTCCGCCCCTCCGATCGGGATGATCAGGAGGAAGCCGATGAGGAAGGCGAGCACGGTGATTGCGATGAAATAGTGGAGCTGCGTGTCACCATGCACGCCGCCGACTCCCAAATAGAGAAAAGCGATGAGCGCCAGGATGACAGCCAGAATACCGAGATTTATGACATGCCGAGCGGGAAGCAGGATCGGCGATCCGCTCATCTTTCCGGACAGCTTGGCGAACGCAATGACCGAACCGCTGAAGGTGATCGCACCGATGGCGACGCCCAGACCCATCTCGATCAGGCTGACAGGTTGTACCAGTTTCCCGGCCAGCGGACTTTCGGCACCAAATTTCAGCATTTCCGGCGGAACGGCGATGCCGAATGCGCTGGGATTGAGGAACGCCGCCCAGCCGACCAGCACGGCGGCAAGGCCGACGAGGCTGTGAAACGCCGCGACCAGTTCGGGCATCGCGGTCATGGCAATGCGGCGGGCGACCACCAGCCCGAATGCGCCGCCCACGAAGATGGCGATGCCGATCTCGACAATGTTGGCGATGTCGTGGGTGATGAGGGTCGTCGCGACCGCGATCAGCATCCCCGCCATGCCGAAGCGGTTACCTGTCCGGCTGGTTGAGGGCGAAGAAAGCCCGCGGAGTGCAAGGATGAAGAACACGCCGGCCACAAGGTATGCGAGCATCGCCCAGGCTGGGGTGTCACCCCCATGGGCGGCGGCGGCGAGTAAGGAGAGGCTCATGAGGCCTCTCCTTCAGCCTGCTGCTCAGCTGCGTTGTCGCGCATTGCCCTGTCTTTTCCGAAGGTATAGCCGAACGCCACTACAACCATCAAAGCTATGAGCCACTTGTACTTCTTCAGAAAGGCTAATGCGTCTTGCATGGAGAAGACCATCACTTCTTCTCCTTCTTCTTGTACATCGCCAGCATCCGCTCGGTCACGGCAAAGCCGCCGAAGATATTGACGCTTGCCAGCACCACACCCGCGAGGCCGAGCCACTTGGCAATATCGCTCCCCGCCTCAGCCGACGCGATCAGCGCACCGACGATGATCACCGAGGAAATCGCATTGGTCACAGCCATCAGCGGCGTGTGCAGCGCCGGGGTGACCGACCATACGACATAATAACCCACGAAGCAGGCCAGCACGAAGATCGACAGGATCGAGATAAAGTCCATTATGCCCCCGGAAGTTCGGCATAGAGCAGCGAGCCGCTGTTATAGCCGTCGTGGATTTCCACGAATTTGACGGACTGCTCCCCGAACGGATGCAGGATGCGCATCAGCACATCTTCCTTCCGCCGTTCGAGCAGTTCCAGCTTGAGCCCGGCGATGGAAAGCACCGAGGGAAAAGCCGAACTCGCGCACTGAGACGGCAGCGTTGCTTCGCGACATTCGCGAACCATCCACTCGCGCCTCTTCTCCCGACCAACCTTGAAATGAAAGCGTACCCTGTCGCCGCCTTCCTGGGTCAGCGGGATTTGCAGGCCCCCATCGAGGATTCGTTGGTAGTGAAATGAGAGATAAGGAGCATCGATCATCTCGGACGGATCGAGTGTCGCAAGTTTGACCGGCTTGACCGGCATCAGCTTCCGTTCCGCCAGTTCACCTTCGAGCGACATCCAGTAGTCACCGCCCATACCCTGCGAGAATGCCGTGTCGACTGCTCCATCGCGGTCGCTGTCGAGCACACAGACGCGGTTCGATTTCGCTTTGCCTGCTGCCGCCTTGTTGACGTTGCAGGCCATCGGGTAAGGCCCGTTCACGAGGACCATCTGGGTGTCACGGGGAACCAGCAGACTGCCGGATGCATCCACCACATCGGCCTCGGGTGCGAACAGACCGCGCGGACGAAGGCGGGTCGAAACGACTTCTCCCTGCTCCTTGACCCAGAACGGCTCGGCAGGAGTTTCGGTCGCGACGATGTCCCAACTCAATTCATATTTGCCCGTTACCTCGGCGGCCGCAGGCCCCGCCGAAAGCAGCACGGCGACGGCGACTATTGCTACTTTCGAAGTTCTACCAATCACCCCTGCAACCTCTCGTGCACCACCTTGCCGCCTTGAGTCAGACGCACGGCATTGCCGATCTCCTCATCGAGCACCGGCTTGCCCGCCTCCTTGTCCCAGAAGGCGCTGAGGAAGTTGTAGTGGTTGCGGGCGAACAGTGCGCTGGCATCCGCCGCCAGATGCGCCGGGGTGTTCGAGTAACCCATAAGGAACACGCCGTGCTTCTCGACCACCTGGTCGGGGACCGAGCCTTCGACATTGCCGCCCTGCGCCACCGCGAGGTCGAAGATCACGCTGCCCGGCTTCATCGTCGCGATCTGCGCGTCGGTGATCAAGCGGGGCGCTGCTCGGCCCGGGATCAGTGCGGTGGTGATAACGATATCCTGCTTGGCGATGTGGCTGGACACCAGCTCGGCCTGCGCCCGCTGGTATTCCTCGCTCATCTCGGTCGCGTAGCCGCCCGAGCCTTCGCCTTCGATCCCGGCGACGCTTTCGACGAACACCGGCTTCGCCCCAAGCGACTGGATCTGCTCTTTTGTTGCCGAGCGCACGTCGGTCGCAGACACCTGCGCGCCCAGCCGCTTGGCGGTGGCGATCGCCTGCAAACCCGCGACTCCCACCCCCATGATGAACACCCGCGCGGCCTGGATCGTGCCGGCGGCGGTCATCATCATCGGGAAAGCGCGACCGTACTGGTCGGCGGCGGCGAGCACCGCCTTGTAGCCTGCGAGGTTCGACTGGCTGGAGAGCACGTCCATGCTCTGCGCGCGGGTGATGCGCGGCATGAATTCCATGCTCAATGCCTCGAGCCCTGCCGCCGCATAGGCCTCGACCCGGTCCCTCCGACCGAACGGATCGAAGCTAGCGGCGACCCATGCGCCCGGATTTGCTCCCTTCAGCAGGTCGGCATCGGGCGCCTGGATGGCAAGCACGATATCCGCGCCCTTGACCACCTGCGCCGCCGCAGCGACCTCGGCCCCGGCCTCGGCAAAAGCCGCATCGGACAGCGCGGCTGCCACGCCCGCCCCCTGCTCGACC
>JBGSPZ010000432.1:0-3732 GCA_041738375.1 Parerythrobacter sp.
TGGGGCCATATCCTGCTGCGCCGTGCCTTGGCGAGCAGGCTGGAAGCACCTGCGGGGATGGCCCCCGCCGAATTCGCCGCCCTGCGCGCCGCTGCGCTCAACAACATCGGCGAATTCACCGTTGCGCGGGGGATCGTGCAGGATGTCGACACTGGCAACTGGAACCCGGCACTGACCGACGCCGCAATGGAAGCCTATATCGGTACTTCCGATATCTCCGGGACCTGCCCGGCGGTGCTGCTTCAGGGGGGCAAGCGTGACGACGCGCAGTGGAAGATGCTGCAAGGCATCTGCTATGCCTTTTCCGGGCAGGCGGTGCGGTCGAATGCAGTGCTCGGCCGCCTGGCACCGTCCGGGAACTTCGAGCGGATCGATATCCTGCTGGCGCAGCGTTATGCCGGAGCGGCCGGTGGCGGCCGCAGGGCCGTCAATGTCGAATGGGATGGCGTCGAAGAGATGACGCCGTGGCGCTATGCTCTGGCGATATCTGTGGGGGCGGAACTGCCGGACAATCTCGCCAGCCCGTCTGCCGCCTATTACGAGCGCGCGGCGGCGGTTGCGCCGATGCTCAAGCCCGCTTTGCGGGTCGAGGGAGCCGAGCGGGCGGCGCGCGAAGGCATCCTGTCGGCCGATGCCTTCGTCGACCTGTTCGGCCAGATCCATGCTGAGGAGCCAGGGAACAGTCCTTCCCGCGTCACCGCGTCGCGTTTGCGCGAGGCTTACGTCGCACAGGACCCGGCGGCCCGAGCCGCAGCGATCCGTGAAATCTGGTCCGGGGGAGATGGCGACGTCTTCGGGCGATATGTCCTGACCGCCTATGCCGCCGCCCGCATCCCGCCGAGCGAGGACCTGGCGGAGGGTGCCGAGGATCTGATCGCGTCGATGCTTTCCGCCGGGCTCGATCGCAATGCCATGCGCTGGGCATCGGTCGTCCCGGAAGGAAGTATGGCGTGGGGGCAACTTGCACTGGCTCAGTCGCAGCGCGCCAATCCGGTGAGCGAAAGCCAGGTGCGCAGTTTCTGGGATAATGACGAAAGCGCGGGCAGCCGCAAGACACAGTTCCTTGTCGCCGGTCTGGCCGGGCTCGGTCGGCTCGACACCGGCGTCAGCGACGATCTTGCGGGCGAACTCGGTGTTTCGCTGTCCGCCAACAGCAAGTGGGCGCGTCTGATCGACAAGGCTGCTGAAGTGCGCAACCCGGTGCTGGTGGCCTATCTCGCCGGAGTCGGGATGCAGGGGGAGGGCTGGGACAAGATGACCCCGCGGCACCTCTACCACATCGTTTCGGCGCTCAACCGCGCGGGATTGGGAGCCGAAGCCCGGATGATCGCCGCGGAGGCGGTCGCGCGCGGCTGAGCGGGCGATGAGCGCTGCGATCGACAACTTCCTCGCGATGATGGCGGCGGAGCGCGGCGCAGCGAGCAATACGCTCGCCGCTTACCGGCGCGATCTCGAAGGTGCCGACGCGATTACCGGCGATCTTGCCGCTGCAAGCAAGACCGATCTGGCCCAACTTGCCTTGGCCTGGGCCGATCTTGCGCCTTCGACCCTGGCGCGCAAATCCTCCGCCCTGCGACAATTCTACGGCTTCCTGCTCGACGAGGGACTGCGTGACGACGATCCGAGCGCCGCACTCCCGCAAGCGAAAGCACGCAGACCGCTCCCCAAAATACTCTCGCATGCCGAGATCGGGCGCCTGTTCGCCCGGGCCGAAGAAGAGGCGGCTGGTGATCGGCCCGCAGCCGTGCGGATGCTCGCCCTGCTGGAACTGCTTTATGGTTCAGGCCTCCGAGCGACTGAGCTTGTCTCATTGCCGTTCGCCGCAGTGCCGCATGACGCGCCATTTCTGACAGTCACGGGCAAGGGCGGGCAGGCCCGGATGGTGCCGGTCAGCCATCGCGCCAAACAGGCGCTGGGGCGATGGTTGGAACTTCGCGACACCAACTCGCGCTGGCTGTTCCCTTCGCGCTCGGCACACCTCACCCGCATCCGGCTGTACCAGATGCTTAAGGAGCTGGCCGTTCGCGCCGATCTCGACCCCGCAAAGCTCAGCCCGCATGTCCTTCGGCACGCATTCGCGACCCATCTGCTGGAAGGCGGTGCGGACCTGCGCGTCCTCCAGACCATGCTCGGCCATGCGGATATCGCGACCACGCAAATCTACACCCATGTCGACAGCGCGAGGCTGGTTTCACTGGTCAACGAACGGCATCCGCTTGCAGAGCGCGACACATCGGACTAGCGCAGCCGGCATGATTTCCTATCTCGAATTCGAGAAGCCGGTCGCCCAGCTCGAAGCGCGGATCGCAGAGCTGCGCGAAACAACGGCCAATGACGAGGTCGACATCTCGGCCGAGCTCAAACGGCTCGAACAGAAGAGCGCCGATCTGCTCTCGAGCACCTATGCCTCGCTTACCCCGTGGCAGAAGACGCAGGTCGCCCGACACCCGTCGCGCCCGCATTTCCGCGATTTCGTCGAACACGTGTTCGAAGATTTCATGCCGCTCGGCGGGGACCGCAACTATGGTGACGACCAGGCCATCCTCGGGGGGTTCGCGCGGCTGAACGGGCGCAAGGTGATGCTGATCGGGCACGAGAAGGGCAATGACACCGAAAGCCGGATCAGGCACAACTTCGGCATGGGCAAGCCCGAGGGCTACCGTAAGGCGATCCGGCTGATGGAACTTGCCGGCCGTTTCGGCATCCCGGTGGTCACGCTGGTCGATACGTCCGGGGCCTTTCCCGGAATCGAGGCGGAAGAACGCGGGCAGGCAGAAGCGATCGCCCGCGCGACCGAGGCGTGTCTCGGCTTGCCCGTCCCGATGGTCGCGACGATCGTCGGCGAGGGCGGTTCGGGCGGCGCGGTGGCGCTCGCGAGTGCCGAGCGGGTGCTGATGTTCGAGCACGCGATCTACTCGGTCATCTCGCCCGAAGGTTGCGCCTCGATCCTGTGGCGAACCGCGGAAAAAGCATCCGATGCGGCAGAGGCGATGAAGGTCACCGCACAGCACCTCAAGAAGCTCGGTGTCATCGATCGGATCGTGAAGGAACCCGTCGGCGGCGCGCATCGCGACCCGGCTGCCGCCATGCAATCGCTCGCCGAAGCATTGGAGGAAGAGCTCGCGGCGCTGGATGGGAAGGATCCAGCCGAACTCCGGCGAACTCGCGAGGAGCGGTTCCTGAAGATCGGCGCGGTCTGAGTTTTCTCGGAACCTACTCCCCTTTGTTTCGATTGAGTTGATTGCAACTCATGCTGCATCGCGACTATGCGGCGGGTTCAGGGATTGAGGAGATCGCAATGGCCAAGGGCAAATCACGGATTCTGGGCGGCGTTGCGCTCGCCACTCTCGCGCTGACCGGCTGCGCAGCGGGGAGCATTCCCGGCGCGTCGACACCGATTACCCAGTCGGAAGCGCAACAGGGTGCCGAATACCACCCGCAACTGCTCGCCGAGTTCGGCGGCACCTATCAGGGATCGCAGGCCGCCTATATCGAGTCGGTCGGCAAGAACATCGCTGTGCAATCCGGCCTCGGAAACGCGCGGGAGGACTTTACCGTTTCCGTGCTCAACAGCCCGGTCAACAACGCTTTCGCCATCCCCGGCGGCTATATCTACACCACGCGCCAGCTGGTCGCGTTGATGAACAACGAGGCCGAGCTCGCCGGAGTGCTCGGGCACGAGGTCGGCCATGTCGCCGCGCGCCATTCGCAGCGCCGCCAGAGCGCCGCGCA
>JBGSPZ010000011.1:0-3889 GCA_041738375.1 Parerythrobacter sp.
CGGATGTGCCGCACCGGGTCTATTCGCCGGCCACCTTCCGCGCAGCCAAGCTGCTGCTGCTGCCGTCGGCCTATGCCGCCTATGCGCTCGTGGCGCTCGACCAGTATCGCAAGGCGATGGCTAAGGGAGACGACCGCGCCGGCGAAGCGCTGGCGACGCTGGTGGAGAACCTCGCACTGGTCCTGCCCAAGGCCGCGACCGAGGCGGGCGAGGGGGCCTACTGGTTCTACCGCAGCCTGGTCGACAAGGACGAGGAAGACCCGGGCGACGAGGCGGTCGGCCTCGGCGCGGCGGCGCTGATGGTGCTGGGCGAAATCGCCGATTACGCCGCCTCTCATCTCGGCGGAGAGAAGCGAGCGGTGCCGGAAACCGGCGCGGCGAAGGCGTTCGAAGGCATTGCGGGCGAAATTGCCGGGCTTGCCGGGCGCGCATTCGGAGCGGTGCGTGATGCAGCTTCGAACGGCAACTCCACCAGGCGCCGCTGGCGCGTCAAACGCTGAAGGAGCATTGCGGCTTGGACACTGTCACCAAGGGGATTGTCGCGGACCTCGGTTTCGTGCCCGAGATGGACCGGCTGCGCGACCGGCTGTTCGCGTGGATCGCGGAGTCGAGCGCGGAGCTGCGCCCGCTGCTCGAGTGGCAGTTCGACGCCGGGTCGAAGTATTTCCGCCCGCTGACGATCTTCGGCTGCTACCGCGCGCAGAAGGGCGGCGACATCCCTGACAGCGTGATCCGCTCGGCCGCCGTGCTCGAGATGATGCACAATATGACGCTGGTGATCGACGACATCCTCGACCTGTCGGACGAGCGGCGCGGCAAGCCGACAATGCACGCGAAGTTCGGCAATCTCCCCGCGCTGATGGCCTCGGGCTTCATCGCGGCGGACGGCTTCGCGATGGTGGCCGAGGATGCGCACGATATCCGCCTGTTCGCCGATCTGGTGAAGCGGCTGGGGGTCGCCGAATGCGCGCAGTGGCGGCTGCGGCGGCAACCGCTGGGGGTCAAGGACTGGGAGATGATCGCGGGCGAGGACACCGGCTCGATGTTCGAGACCTGCGCCTGCCTCGCGACTCGTGACGAGAGCTTGCGCAAGTTCGGGCGGCTGATCGGCATGCTCTATCACGGCTGCGACGATGTGGGCGATGTGAAGGGCCTCGAATCGCTCGGCGGCGGGGGCGAGGAGGACCTGCGCGACGGTATCCTCACGCTGCCCGCAGCGCTGGCGATCGAGGACAAGTCGATCTGCGACCTGTTCTGCAAGGATGCGCCCTCGGACGGCGAATTGCAGCGCATCTCGAAGGCGATGATCGCCGCCCTGCCGCGCGCCGAGGCGCATCTCGACCAGATTGCGACCGACGCCAAATGGGAAGCGCAGGTCCACACCGGCGACCCCGGCGTGCTGCTCGAACTGGTCGACTACACCCGCGAACTGTCGCGCAGGTAGGCCCTTGATTTTGTTTCAGTTGCACTGAAACGATACGGCACCGGCCCGCACCCCCACCCGGCCACCCAAGACATTATGCTGATTGGGTGGCCGGGTGGGGGTGCGGGCCGGTGCCGCTTCCACGCAAGTAGAAAAATCTCAGCTGACCTGCCGCTCCATCCCTTCCCAATAGGGCGCACGCAGTTCTCGCCGCAGGATCTTGCCCGAGGGGTTGCGCGGCAGGGCATCGATGAAGTCGACCGATTTGGGGCATTTGAACCCGGCGATGCGTTCTTTGGCGTAGGAAATCACACCGTCGGCATCCAGATCGCTGCCCTCGCGCCGCACGATCACCGCCTTGACCGCCTCGCCCCATTTCTCGTCCGGCACACCGATGATCGCGATGTCGGAGATGTCAGAATGGCCGAAGATCGCGCTCTCGACCTCCGCCGGATAGACGTTCTCGCCCCCGGTGATGATCATGTCCTTGATCCGGTCCTGAATGTAGAGATAGCCCTCCTCGCACAGGATGCCGGCGTCGCCGGTGCGGAACCAGCCGCCTTCGATCAGCGCCTTGGCGTTCTCCTCGGGCCGGTTCCAGTAGCCGAGCATGACCGCGTCGCCGCGAATCGCGACTTCGCCGATGGTGTTTGCGGGCAGCGGCTGGAGGTTCTCGTCGAGGATCGCGATCTCGACCCCGGGGATCGGCTTGCCCGCCGATTTCATCACCTGCTCGCGCCCCACCACGTTCTCCGGCTTGTGATCTTCGGGCGACAGGCTGACCACGGTGCCGAAGGTTTCGGTCAGCCCGTAAAGCTGCGCGAAATCGCATTTGAGCCGTTCGACCCCCTGCTTGAGCAGGTCGAGTGGGATCGGGCTCGCGCCATAGGTCAGGCCCTTCACGCTCGAGAAATCGGCGTTCTGCGCATCGGGATGGGCGAGCAGCAGGCGGATCGCGGCGGGGACGAGGAACATCCACTTGACGCGGTATTTCTGCACGTCGCGGATCAGCAGCGCGGGGTCGAACTCGCGGTGGACGATCAGCTCTTGCGCGCCGAGCGTCGCGCCGAGCGCACTGCCAACCCCTGCGATATGGCCATAGGGCATGGCGAAGATCATGCTGTCGCCTTCGTCGGCGCAATACCAGTAGATGCCGTGTTTCTGCATCATCGGGCGCGTGCTGGTGCCGTTGTGATGGCTCAGCACCACCCCCTTGGGCAAGCCGGTGGTGCCCGAAGTGTAAAGCTGGAGCAGCGGATCCTGCGGGCCGACTTCGGTGGCCACCGGCGTGTCGGGCTGCGCATTCCGCCAGGCCTCGAATTCCTGCTCCATCGAGACGATCCGCCCGTCGAAGGTGACGCTGGCGAATTCATCTTCGCGAAAAAGGACGCTGGCACCCGAATCACGCATGATGAAATCGACTTCAGCGGGCGCTAGCCGCCAGATGATCGGGACGAACACCATCCCGCCGCGCACCGTGCCGAGCGCCAGTTCGACCGCATGGTCGGTGTTCTTGCCGAAATAGGCGACCCGGTCGCCCTTCTTGAGCCCCATCGCGGCAAGGCCGTTGGCGATCTGCGTCGCATGGCGGTCGTATTCGGCATAAGTCGTAGTGCGCTCGCCGTAGCGCAGTGCAATCTGCTCGGGCCGCTCCTGCGCGTGCGCGGCGAGCGCTTCGCCATAGGTCGGGAAATAGCCTTCCAATTCTGCCGCGCTTTCGCTCATTCTCGGTCCTCTCCGACGCAGTTTTGTGGCCGAATCAATCGGCTCTTCTTGCGCGTAGGAGCATGTCCGTTTTGTTTTGCGACGTAAACCGTCGCCGTGGGCTCACGCGAAGCCGTGCTCGAGGAAATGCAGCGCGCATCCCGCCAGCGTGGCGGTGCCGTACGGCAGCGCGCTTTCGTCGACCATCATGTGCGAGGAATGGATACCGCAGCATTGGCGCCAGTCGTCGCCCTCGTGCGCCACGCCGAGGAAGAACATCGCGCCGGGCACCTTCTCCAGCACATAGGCGAAGTCTTCCGCCCCCATGATCGGTGCAGGCAAATCGCGCCAGCTCGATTCGCCGAGCGCGGATTGCACCACGCTGCGACCCAGCACGACCGCGCGTGCGTCGCAGATCGTGACCGGGAAGCCTTCGGTGATGGTCACTTCGGCGGCGAGACCGTTCGCGGTCGCAATCCCGCCAGCCACCTCGTGCACCAGAGCCTGCAGCATCGCCCGGTTTGCGGGCGAGAGCGTGCGCATGGTGCCGCGCATGGTTGCGTGGTTGGGAATGATGTTGTGCGCGGTCCCCGCCTCGATCTGGGTGATGGTCAGCACCACCGCATCGGCGGCGTTGAAGCGGCGGGTGACGGCAGTCTGCAGCGCGGTAACGATCTGCGCCGCCACCGGTATCGGGTCGAGCGTGTCGTGCGGCATCGAGGCATGGCCGCCCTTGCCGCGCACCACGATGTCGAGCTGGTC
>JBGSPZ010000015.1:0-1987 GCA_041738375.1 Parerythrobacter sp.
AATTAGGTTTCGCTAATCGACTTTGCTGATCAAAAAACCAGTCTACTAATAAAAAATTCTGCACAGTTCCTGCACAGGACAAAAATGGTCTTTTTTCATTAGTTAAATCAATGACTTACAAGTCACCGATATAATGGTCGGGGAGAGAGGATTCGAACCTCCGACCCCCTGTACCCAAAACAGGTGCGCTACCAGGCTGCGCCACTCCCCGACCGATGTCGCCGCATTGCATCCGGTGGGCCCGGCAGGACTCGAACCCGCGACCTAGCCGTTATGAGCGGCCAGCTCTAACCAACTGAGCTACAGGCCCATGGATGCCGTAAGGCGAGGCGCGCGTTAGCTTGGCCGACCTGCGGTGGCAAGCGGAATGGCGCAGCGATGCTCAGCCAGTGACGACCGATTGCATGATTTCTCTGATCGAGGTCGGCTTCACCCCGCGCAGTTCGAGGTAGCCATAGATCCTGCGCCACCAGTCGTAGAGATCGTCGAGGTCCTCTTCGCTGCGCACATAGGGCGTGTTCCCCGGCACCAGTGAGGGGCTGTGGAACGAAAGCACCAGCAATGGCAATTGATCATCGATCGCCATGTCGATCCCGCGAATGGCTTCGTCGATCGATACCCCCTCCGGCGTCAGGGGTATCCGTTCAAGCAGGCCCAGCTTGGCGAACAGGCCGGGCAGCTTCGGCATGTTGCCGAGTACGGGATTGAGCAGACCGCCCTGCCGCCGCAGCATGCCCCAATAGACGGTGGTCAGGGGCAGCTCCAGCAATCTCCGCTCTTCGTCTACCCAATAGGGGTGCAGCGGGTGTCGGCTATAATCCGCGCCGCCGCCGGGGGAATAGTCGAAGTTGGCGCGCACCGAAGTGTCGATTGCCACACCGGCGCGCTTGAGGATCGCCCCCGTGTTGGGGCCGAGCCCGTAGCGTCCTGCACGGTAAACTTGCGGGCTGGCGTCGAAATTCTTCGCGATGGCATCGCGCAGGCGCAGCAACTTGTCTTCCTCCAGCGTCGCGGGAAGGTTGCCCGCAAAGCTGTTGTGCGCGTTGACCTCCTCGTCATGCGGCGGGTTGACCCATGGGTGCAGCTGGATGCCGATCTCGGCCCGGCCCGCAGTTATCGGATCGCGCAGGATTTCCGCCGCCATCGGGCTTTCCGCGATCGGCCAGTCGACGAGATAAAGCGGCACGACGCCCAGGCCCTCGCAGAATTGCTGGAATTTGGCCAGCCGCGGAATGTGGTCGAGCCCGTGACCATCGGCGCTGAACGGCTTCTCCCAGTCGAATTCCTCTTCGGTATCGACCGTCAGAATGGCGCGCTGGCCGAACCCTTCGCGAAACATGGCCTTCGAACCGGCAGCCGGCGTATCTAGCATCGACCGGCTCACCTGCCTGCCACCCCCCTGGTTGAAGCGCCCCTCAGGCCGCCGGAATCTGGCTAGGTTCGCCTGCGGACCCGGTCAAGAGCGGCAAGGTCACAATCAGCCAGTCTTCGACCCGTGAGAGATTGCCGCCGACCGCCTGCGCTTCCGCGCGGGCCAGCCGCAAAGAAAATCCGGCGCCGAACATGCCCGCGCGCAAGGTACCGCTCGGCGGCCTCCCCGAAGTCTCGAAGAGGTCGTCTTCTCCCGCGAGCGAGGCGGGCAGTTCGCAGGAGAATTTGGCGAAACCGGCATGCTGTGCAAGCTCGACGCGCAAGTGCTCGCCCGCGCCGACCGCCCCAGCGATCGTCGCAAGCACGCGCCACACCAGAGCCTCGCAATCGGTTCGTGCAATCGGAACCGAACCGACCGGTTCGCTGACGAATTCGAACCCGGCGGTGCGCGCGGCGAGCATTGCCTGCAATTGCACCACCATCGCGCCGACCACCGTGCTCATGTCGCTGGCGCCCTCGTCGAGTTCGAGCGCACCGGTCTCTAATCGGGCCAGCCGGTCGATCTCGTCGAACCCGGCGAGGATCCGCGCCCCGTCGCCCGCAATGCTGGCGGCGA
>JBGSPZ010000017.1:0-2409 GCA_041738375.1 Parerythrobacter sp.
CTCGATCCCGGCCTCGCGGTCGGCCTCGTGGCTCGCTTCCGCCGCATGGAACCGCCCGCGGATGCGGAAGCTGCCGCGTCCGGTTGCGTAGGCGCTGGAGATCGCCCCGGGGCTGTCGACGATCAGCCCGCCGGTCGGCAGGTCCGGTCCCTTGAAGATCTCCATCAGCCGGCTGTGTTCGACATGCGGGTTGTCGATCAGTTCCAGCGTCGCGTCGATGATCTCGTGGACGTTGTGGCTCGGGATATTGGTCGCCATGCCCACCGCGATCCCGCTCGCGCCATTCGCGAGCAGATTGGGGAAAAGCCCGGGCATCAGCTCGGGTTCCTGCTCCTCGCCATTGTAGGTCGGGATGAAATCGACCGTGCCGTCGTCGAGCCCGGCCATCAGGTTCATCGCGGTGCGGGTCAGCCGCGCCTCGGTGTAGCGATAGGCGGCGGCGTTATCGCCGTCGATATTGCCGAAGTTGCCCTGCCCCTCGACCAGCGGATAGCGCAGCGCGAAATCCTGCGCGAGGCGGACCATCGCGTCGTAAGCGGCGGCATCGCCGTGCGGGTGGTACTTGCCGATCACCTCGCCGACCACGCGCGCGCTCTTCTTGAAGGCGTTGGTCGGGTCGAGCTTCAATTGCCGCATGGTCCACAGCAGGCGGCGATGGACCGGCTTCAGCCCGTCGCGCAGGTCAGGCAGCGAGCGCGCCGTGATCGTCGACAGCGCATAGACCAGATAGCGCTCCGACAGGGCGCTATCGAACGGGGCGTCGACGATGGCGTCGAACGGGTCTTTTTCGTTGTCGAGGGTGGTGTCGCTGGCGGCCATGCGGCTCGCCCTATCACCGCCCCGGCCCGTCTAGAAGGGCGGAACTTGTGCCTATCCCCACGCATTCAACCAGCACACCCCAACACCGATTCCCTAACAGGAGATACACTATGACGCGCGTCCTCATCATGGCCACTGACGGTTTCGAACAGTCCGAACTGGTCGACCCCAAGGCCAACCTCGAAAATGCCGGCTTCGAAACCGTTGTCGCCAGCCTCGACAAAGGCGAAATCAAGGGTTGGAAGGACAAAGACTGGGGCGACAGCGTCAAGGTCGACCTGACCGTGAACGAAGTTTCGGCGGGCGATTACGATGCGCTTTTGCTGCCAGGCGGCCAGATGAACCCCGATATCCTGCGGATGAACGAGCGCGCGATCGAAATCGTCCGCGAATTCGACGCGGCGGGCAAGCCGATCGCCGCGATCTGCCATGCCCCGTGGCTGCTGGCCGAAGCGGACATCGTCGGCGACAAGACCGTCACCGCCTGGCCGTCGATCCGCACCGATTTGGGCAACGCGGGCGCCAATGTGGTCGACCGCGAAGTGGCCGAAGACGGCAATCTGATCACGAGTCGCAACCCGGACGACATCCCCGCCTTCTCCGAAGCGCTTATCGCCAGGCTCGGCGGCAAGGTCCGGCAAGCGGCCTGATTAGCGCCTGAAATCAGAGGCTTGGAGGCCCTGCCGCAGCGATGCGGCGGGGCCATTTGCATTTTGCGCTTGACGAATGTGGCACCCGCGTCATGATTATGGCGAAAATAAGGCACAAAGGAGGCCAAAATGAGGCAAAATAAGGTGAGAGGATTGAAATCGGGTCTGATTGCGGCGGTTGCCGCCGGGGCTCTGCTGGCCGGTTGCTCCGACAATTCGGCTGAAAGCGGCTTCGAAGGAACCGGCGAGGGAGTCGCGGCGGACAGCACGCAAAGCTCCGCCGAAATGGCCGAGCCCGCCCCGGCCGACGACGCGGTGGCGCGCAGCGAGGTGGCCGAACCGATCGGGCCTCAGATCCCCCAGGCCGATATCCCGCTCTCGTTGCCCAAGATCGCCTATGTCCACAATTACGGCTTCAGCCTGCCGGGCGAGAACATCGCCAAGCTGCAGCAGGAACATGCCGATCTGTGCGAACAGCAGGGTCCCTATGCCTGCCGCATCATCGGGATGGACCACTCGGGCGAAGGCGGCGACTATGCCAGCGGCACGCTCCAGCTGGCGGTCGCGGCCGACAAGGCTCGTGCGTTCGGCAATATGCTCGGCAGCGAAGCCGAGATGCTCGAAGCCGAGCAGACCACCCATTCGATCAACGGCGAAGACCTGTCGAAGCAGATCGTCGACACCGAGGCGCGGGTCGAGGCGCGCACCGTGCTGCGCGACCGGCTGCTCGAAGTGCTGCGGACCCGCAAGGGGACCGTCGCCGAACTGGTCGAGGCCGAACGCAGCGTGGCGCAGGTCAATGAAGAGATCGACCAGGCGCGCGCGTGGGTGGGCGAAATGAAGACCCGTGTCGCCTTCACCCGGCTCGACATGAACTACGAATCGAGCACCCCGGTGGCGAGCGACTTCCTCGCGCCGATCAAGGGCGCGCTCGGCTCGC
>JBGSPZ010000024.1:0-6683 GCA_041738375.1 Parerythrobacter sp.
GGATCGCTGCGGATTTCGCGCTCGGCGCGTTGCAACGCCTCGGCGCGCGAGAGCTTGGGATCATCCTGCATCAGGCGAAAGATGCGCACGGTGAGGACGCTCGCGACATCGTCGCGCACCGGCCAGTGCGATGCGAGCAGATTGCTCGCCCCGGCATAAAAGAAGGCCCGCGCGAGTCCCGAAAGCCCGGGTGCCCCGGCGCTGCCATCGCCCGCAGCCGTGTTGCAGGCCGAAAGGATCACCCAGTCCGCCCCGATGCGCATTTGCGCGACTTCGCTGGCCGTCAGGTAGCCGTCGTCATAGGCGTCGCCCACTTCCGGCGGGCTGAAGACCAGACCGGGCTCGCCGCTGCCGTCGGCCTCGCCTGCAGTCAGGCCGTGGGTTGCCAGCGCGAGGACGGAGACGGCTGTAAGGTCGCTTTCCTTGAACCGGCTCTCGGTTGCTTCTGCGCCCAGATTCAGCGCGTTCCGGTCGGCGCCGAAAGCGCGCGCCATCGCGGTCAGTTCGATTTCGGTCCCCGGCAGGCGCGCGAGCGAACGGAGCCGTGCGACATTGGCTATTCCTCCGACATCCCCGTCTTGCCGCAAGACCGATGCCGCAGTCAGCCCGCTCCCACCGCGCTGCCCGCGACTGCGCGCCTGCGCTTCGCCGTCGAGCACCGGATCACCGAACCCGCGGAACATGTCGGAGTCCTCCGCCGCGCTCGCAAAGCGGCGCTGGTAGGCGAGCGTCTGGAGCGACGGGATACGGACAAGATTTGCGTCGCGGGCGAGCCACGGGGTCTGGCGCAATGCGACCGGATCGTCGTCACGGCCCTCGGGCTGACCGGTGACCAGAATACCGAGCGGGAGCGAGCCGAGCGATCCGCCCGCAGCCACGAACAGGTGGCGCTTGCCCGCGAAGCCGCTTTCCAGCGGCATCAGCAATTCGGAATACAACCGATAAGCGGTGTCGCGGTCGAAGCCGTTCCGGCCGCCATCTACCGCGCTTTCCCACTCGCGTTGTTCGCGGCCATCGATGCCTACATTCGCGCCGCTGAACCACAGCAGGCGTCGGACCGCTGCATTCACCTCGGCGATGCCCATGCCGCTGCGGTGCCACTCGACACCTGCGGATGTCAGCACCATGGTGTGCGTGCCGCCCGGGGCGGGAACCAGCATCACCACCGCCTCGTCGTCGCGCAAGACGGCACGGGCATCGTCGAGCGACAGCGGTTCGGGGCGGATCAGCCTGAAGTAATCCGGTGCGGCCTGGGCCAGCTGGCGGTTGATCGCGCGGTATTCTTCCGACAGCGCATCGACCAGCTCGAACTCGCGTCGCCGCTCGATCTCCTCGCGCGTGCTGCCGGGCAACTCGAAACTGCGGTCCTTGGCTTCGATCCCTTCGTAGGGAGACAGCGATTCGAGCAGCTCGCGGCGGCGCGCGATGAGGTCGGCGGTTTGTGGATCGCTACTGAAATCGGCCCTGTCCGCCATGGCGTACGCCAGCGAGAGCGAGGTACCGTCGGTCAGTGCATCCTGCACGGCGGCAAAGGCCACATCGCGGGCTTCGCCGCGTCGGTCGGGTTCCTTGTCAGCCAACGCCCAGGCTGCATCGGCGGCTTCGAGAAAAGTGCTGTTCCAGCCGATGATCCGCGCGAGGTTCGTCTCGTTGCGCACCGAACCCACCTGCGACTGGCGAAAGCTGCGGAAATCCTCGGCGCGTGATTTTGCCACCTCATAGGCAAGGTGGGCCATCGCCGGATCGGCGAGATAGCGCTGTACGGTGAGCGCCTCGATACCGCGGATGCGATTGGAATAATCGCTCGGGTACGACATCCCGGCGAGCATCGACGCCTCGCTCGACGCGCGCGTCTCGGCCAGCACCCGATCTGCTTCGGCATATTGGCCTGTTTCGACCAAGGTAACCGCGTGGCTGAGTGCAAGGTCGTCGGCGTAGGGCAAGCCTTCGGCGCGGGCGGCCGAGACGAGCTGCGCATAATAGGGTTCAACCTCGGCATATTTTCCGAGAATCAACCCGGATTCTGCCACATCCTCGGTGACCGTTCGCAGCTTTTGCGATTTGGCAAAATCGGTGCCCGCCTGTTCGTACACCGCAATAATGTCCGGGCCGATGGCAAAATCGCATTCGGCAAAGGCCAGCTTGACCTCGGGTGTGATCGCGAAGGTCTTCGGGTCGACCGGGGCATTGCCGTAGCAGGTGTTGAGTTCGCGCTCGAGCGCGGGAAGCGCAGCGAGCGCCGCCATCTCGGGACTCGCAGATGGATCCGCACCGGCAAGTGCCGACCGGAAGGCCGCGAGTTGCGCGGTTGCTCCCTGACTTTCCAGCAGGGCAATGCCTTCCTGTGCCGCCGGATGCGAGGCGATATTGCTGCACGCAGGCGCCTCACTGCAAGCTGTGCGGGCGAGCGCGAGATATTCACCGGCCTTCGCCGTATCGCCGATGGCAAAATGGTCTGCCACGGTCAGCAGCAGGACGCGCAGGGTGAGCGGATGGTCCTTCGCAACAGCGGCGGAAAGATTGCGCACCATAGCCTGGGCAAAGAAAGCCGCACCTTTGGGATTGCCCATCTCAAGGTTCTGGTACCGGTAGCTGACCGACCAGTTGTAGGCCGAAATCTTGCTGTTCTCTTCCATCGCCGCGACGATGGGCGCGACAATGGCGTGATCGTCCGTCCGGCCCTGTCGGCGCAGCAGATCCTCGAGCATCGCCAGCTGGTAGCTTCCGTTGTCCTGCAAGCCGTCACCATCGAGCGGGGGGCCCTGGACCTGCTCGATCGCGATCAGCGAAAGATAGTGGCGCAATGAATTCTCGAACCGGTCCTGCCGCGCTTTCGGCATGGCGCGGAAGGCCTGCAGCTCCAGTTCTTCCGCCGCTTCCGGGGTCAGCGCCACCGCCTCACGCATGGTCATCCCGGTCAGGTCGACCTGCGGTGCGATAGCGGCAATATAGCCGCGCATTTCGGACTGGTATTCGTAGCTCGACGGACCGACCATGGTGCCGCTGCGCACCCGGCTGTTGACGAGGAACAGCCGGTCCTGGAACGCCCGGTCGAGCCGGTCGATGTCTTTCGCCTCGCGCGCGGCGTCGATTTCGAGATCGTACCAGTCGAGCCAGTTCTGGATCGGATCGCTGCCGTAAGTCACGCCCTCGACGGGAGGGGGCGGTGTCGTCTCGAACCATTCGAGATCGCTATAGGGGCGCTCGCGCCATGGTGTCGGCACCTCGACCAGAAAGGGCCCAAGATCGACCGGCTTCTCTTCAAGCTTGAGCCCGCTCTCGCCCGCCTCGTTCCAGAGGGCTTCGAAGCCCTCGGAAACGCGCTCGAAGGGCGACGGTTCGGACTGCGCAGGTGCCGCAACGGGGACCATCCACAGCGCAGCCCCTGCAAGCAAGGTGACAGCGCGATAGGTCATAATCAGTCTCCCCCGTCACCTCCCACCACATCTTCGGGCGATGCGGGAGGTCCGGGAACGGCATAACCATCATTAAACCATTGGGAAAGGTCGCGGTCGCGGCAGCGGACCGAGCAGAACGGCGTGTGTTCCTCGACACGCGGCTTGCGGCAGATCGGGCAACGTTTGACGGTCGTCATAGAGGCACCGCCTGCGCGAAGCTGCGCTCGATGGCAAGGCCGGGGTCGGTTTCAACCCGCACCTCGCGCCCCGTACGCCGGGCGAGTTCATCCAGCCATTCGGGCTTGAGTTTTGCTTTCACGGCGGGATGGACCGTCAGCAGGATCGCCCCTGGTTCCTCTACCGCTTCGGCGCGCCGCAAGGCCATGCGGGCGGCAGCACCGACCCGCGAAGTCGCCATACGGTGGAGCAAAGAGGGCCCCTCAAGCCGTGCGACGATTTGCACGAGGCCGAAACCGTTCATCGCGGTGCGTTCGTGCGGCCAGCCTTGGAGGGCATGTTCGAGCGCCGCGTCGGTCGCCTTGCGGTCTGCCTTGGCTTCGAGCGTCGGGAAATCCACCGCAATCGATCCGCCGAGGTCGAACAGCCGCAACCAGCGGGCCAGCGGCTGGGCGGCGGCAAGCGCCAGTTCGCGCGGGGGCAATGGGCCATCGACATCGACCACGGTCATCGCAGGGGTGACACTGAACAGAAGCGTCCCGCCGGGAAAACCGATCTGCCCGCTGCTGGCGGTCTCCCACACTTCTTCCCACAATCCCGCAGGGAAGCGGCGGATCTCGGTGCCGGGGGCAAGAGGCACTTGCGCTGGCTCGGTTGGCACCGAAGTGGGGTCGATCGCCCGGCCCTGCGCGCGCTTGAACCGGACGCGCTCGGCAATTGCGGCGCGGGTAATCTGGACGCCGATGGGTGCGCCTTCGGTCAGGCCGGTCGGCAGGCGGTCGAGCAGGATTTCGTTGCCGTGGACGTCCGTGGCAAGACCGCGCTTGGCCCCGGAAGGTTTGCTCACGAGCTTCGCGGTTACCAAGGCCCCGGCTTGAAGCTCGCCGGCCCAGCGAAGTTTCGCGGCGAGCACTTCATCGCCTTCCACCAGCAAGGCACGGTCCTCGCCGATGCCCCGTTCAACCAGCCACTCAGCCAAGGTCGAACCCGGCGGCTTTCAGCAGCGCGCGCGTCTCGTAGAGCGGCAAGCCGACCACGCCCGAATGGCTGCCGTCGATTCGGCGGATCAACCCCTCCGCCGCGCCCTGGATGGCGTAGCCCCCCGCCTTGCCGAGCCATTCGCCGCTTGCGAGGTAAGCGGAGATTTCCTCTTGCGAGAGGCGCTTGAAGATCACGATGGTCTCGCTCAACCGCTCGCGCATCGTCCCGTCGGGCGCGCGCAGGGCGATGGCGGAGAGCACCCGGTGACGGCGGCCGGACATCAGTTCGAGGCATTTTCGCGCGGTTGCTTCGTCCTCTGCCTTGGGCAGGATTCGGCGACCGACGGCGACCACCGTGTCACCCGCCAGGATATGTGCCGCTCCATTGGCCGCAGCTTCGGCCTTCTCGCGCGCCATCCTGCGGGCATAGTCGCGTGGAAGTTCGGACGTGTTTGGCGTTTCGTCGATATCGGCGGGCGCAATCGCCGCAGGCTCGACCCCGAGCCGCGCGAGAAGTTCTCGCCGCCGGGGGCTGGCAGAAGCGAGGATGAGTGTGGGCTGGCCCACGGCAGATTACTGCGGGCCGGGGCCCTGCGCCGGGTTCTGGCCGGGGCCGCCGCGGCCGGGCATGAAGCGATAGGTGATGCGCGCCTTGGTCAGGTCGTAAGGCGTGAGCTCGCACAGCACTTCGTCACCCACCAGCACGCGGATGCGGTTCTTGCGCATCTTGCCGGCGGTGTGGCCGAGCACCTCATGGCCGTTTTCGAGCTCTACCCGGAACATCGCGTTGGGCAGCAATTCCACCACCTTGCCGCGCATTTCGAGGAGTTCTTCTTTCGCCATGTGTGTCCGTATTCCTGCAGTCTGTCGATGAATGTTGCGCGCCCATAGCTGTGGCCGGGATAAAAGGGAAGCGTTGTGCGTATCGCTTGCATCCGTCCGGGATCGGGGCCTGTGCGACAATCGGTTACGTTTCGCGTATTGATGCGGAGCGCAATCCAAGGCAGGGGTCGCATCGGGCGGGGTACGTGCCAATTTCTGCCAGGGAAGACAGACTCTTGAAGCCGTTCCATGCAACCGCCTCGCTGATGGCGATCGCGCTCACCTTGCCGAATATCGCGTCCGCCCAACAGGGCGGAGCGTCACCGGGCGATCCCGGTGCGGATACCGCCGTTGTCCAGCCGGCGGAACAACCGGTCGACGATCCCGAGCGGGATATCGTCGTCATTGCCGAGCGGATCAGGGGCCAGGTCGATACCGATTTGCCGCCGGTCCTCGAGCTGGAGGAGGCCGACATCAAGGCCTTCGGTTCCAACTCCATCGCCGATCTGGTCGCGCAGCTCACCCCGCAGGTCTCGTCCGGCAGCGGGCGCGGCAGCGGCCAGCCGGTGTTCCTCGTCAACGGGCAGCGGGTGTCCAGCTTCCGCGAATTCAGCCGCTATCCGCCCGAAGCGATCCGCAAGGTCGAGGTCCTGCCGGAAGAGGTCGCGCTGCAGTTCGGTTATCCCGCAACCCAGCGGGTGATCAACTTCATCCTCAAGGACGATTTCGTCAGTCGCGAGGTTGAGCTCGAATACGGCGGGCCGACCGCCGGCGGACGGGTCAGCCCGCAGGTCGAACTCTCGCAACTGACGATCGACGGCAAGAGACGGCTGCAGGTCAGCGGCGAATACCAGTACGAGAGCATGCTGACCGAGGACGAGCGCAACATCGTCCAGACGCCCGGTAGCGTGCCGACCGTCGCGAGCGATCCCGATCCCGCCGCTTTCCGCAGTCTCGCCGCGCGGAGCGAAAGCTACGAACTGCAATCGACCTACAACACCGTGCTCGGTCCCAATCCGGGCGACGGGACGATTTCCCTCAACGGAAACCTGCAGCACAGCAAGAGCCTCTCGCTGTCCGGGCTCGATACGGTGCTGCTGACCGATCCCACCGGGACGACGGCGCTGCGCGCGCTCGATGCCGACCCGCTCGAGCGCAATACCGATACGACCACGCTTTCGTTTGGGACTTCGATCGGCAAGCCGGTCGGCGACTGGGAACTGACCTTCACGCTCGACGCGGCAAGCGGATGGAACGACACGCTGATCGAGCGTCGCCGCGATAGCCAGGCGCTGGTCGATGCGGC
>JBGSPZ010000074.1:0-6333 GCA_041738375.1 Parerythrobacter sp.
GCTGCCTTCGCCGCGGTTGCTGCCGCCCATCGGGCCTGCCGCCGCCAGCATCCGTCCGGCAAGGCGGCTGAAGGGGAGCGACTGGATCCACACCTTGCCGGGGCCGCGCAGGCGGGCGAAGAACACGCCTTCGCCGCCGAACACCATCGACTTGACGCTGCCCGCGCGGGTTACGTCCATGTCCACCCCCGCGGTGTAGGCGGCGACGCAGCCGGTATCGACATGCAGTTCCTCGCCCGGGGCGAGTTCGCGTTCGATCAGCGTGCCGCCCATCTGGACGAAGACCCAGCCGTCACCGGTCAGCTTCTGCATGATGAAGCCCTCGCCGCCGAACAGGCCGGTCATCATCCGCTGCTGGAAATGGATGCCGATGGACACCCCGCGCGCAGCGGCGAGGAAGCTGTCCTTCTGGCAGATCAGCGTGCCGCCGACGCTGTCGAGCTTGATCGGCAGGATCGTGCCGGGGGTGGGGGAAGCGAAGGCGACCCGCGCCTTGCCCTGTCCCTGGTGGGTGAAGACGGTGGTGAACAGGCTTTCGCCGGTCACCAGCCGCTTGCCCGCGCCGAGCAGCTTGCCCATGAAGCCGCTGCCTTCGCCGCCTGCGCCGTCCCCGAACACGGTTTCCATCGTGATGCTGGCATCCTTCCACACCATCGCCCCCGCTTCGGCTACCGCGCTTTCGCCCGGATCGAGCTCGATCTCGACGAATTGCAGGTCCTCGCCGCGAATGGCGAAGTCGATATCGTCGGACAGGCTGCTGCTGCGGCTGTGGTTCCAGGGATTGTTGGTCATGGCGTCTCTCCGTGGGTTGTCAGGTGCAGGGGTTATCAGGCGAGGGGCTTGAGCGTCTCCATGCCGCCCATGTAGGGGCGGAGGATTTGCGGGATCGTGACACTGCCGTCGGCCTGCTGGTAATTCTCCAGCACCGCCACCAGCGTGCGCCCGACCGCAAGGCCGGAGCCGTTCAGGGTGTGAACGAAAGCCGTTTTCTTCTCACCCTCGGGGCGATAGCGCGCGTCCATCCGGCGCGCCTGGAAATCGCCGCACCAGCTGATCGAGCTGATCTCGCGGTAGGCACCCTGGCCCGGCAGCCAGACCTCGAGGTCGAAGGTCTTGCGCGCACCGAAGCCTATGTCCCCGGTGCACAGCAGCATTTTGCGATAGGGCAGTTCGAGCGCCTGCAGCACGCCTTCGGCGCTGGCGACCATATGGTCATGCTCGGTCTGCGCTTCCTCCGGACGGCAGATGCTGACCAGCTCGACCTTTTCGAACTGGTGCTGGCGGATGAAACCGCGCGTATCCTTGCCCGCCGCGCCCGCCTCGGAGCGGAAGCACGGGGTAAGCGCGGTCATCCGCAGCGGGAACATGCTCTCGTCGAGAATCTGCTCGCGCACGGCGTTGGTGAGCGAAACTTCGGCGGTGGGGATGAGCCAGCGGTCGTCGGTGGTGCGGAAATTGTCTTCGGAGAACTTGGGCAGCTGGCCGGTGCCGTAAAGGCTCTCGCTGCGCACCAGCAGCGGCGGCGCGCATTCGAGATAGCCGTTCTCGCCTGTCTGTCGGTCGAGCATGAACTGCGCGATCGCGCGGTGGAGGCGCGCCATGCCGCCCTTGAGGAAAGTGAAGCGCGCGCCGGAAATCGCCGCGCCGGTTTCGAAATCCATCCCCAGCGCGGGGCCGAGATCGGCGTGTTCCTTGGGTGCGAAATCGAATCTGCGCGGGTCGCCCCAGCGGCTCACCTCGACATTGTCGGCCTCGTCCGAGCGGACCGGCACATCGTCGGCGGGCAGGTTGGGGATGCTCGCGAGCAGCGCGTCGAGCTCGGTGCCCAGTGCGCGATCCTGCTCCTCCAGCTCGGGGAGGCGGGTCTTGAGCTGCGCGACCTCAGCCTTGAGAGCGTCGGCCGTGGCGCTATCCCCCTGCGCCATAGCCTGCCCTATAGCTTTGGAGGCTTCGTTGCGGCGGCCTTGTGCTGCCTGCATCTCGGTCGCGACCTGACGGCGCTTCGCGTCGAGCGCAACGATCGCGCCGGACGATGGTTCGAATCCGCGTTTCGCAAGAGCGGCATTGAAGGCTTCCGGGTCGTCGCGGATCAGGCGGATGTCGTGCATGGCGCGGCCTATGCACTCGCCCGATGCAAGTCTCAAGCATGGTAATGCGCGCGGAACCACTTGCCCGCAGCGGCATTTAACCGGACAGAAGGAGATTACACATGATTGGCAAGATTATCGGCGCAGTTGCAGGCGCCAAGGCAGCGGAACAAACTTCGGCCATCGGCGGTACCACCGGCGCGATTCTGGGCGTTGGCGCGGCAACGATTGCACGGCGGATGAGCCTCCCGGCGCTCGCGGCGGTTACCGTGGGCGGCTACCTGTGGAAGCGCCATCAGGACAAGAAGACGTCCGTCTCGCCCACCACCAACTGAGTTCATTCGAACAGCGAGCGACCCCGTCCGGTTTTCCGGGCGGGGTTTTTCGTGCAAGCTTCCGGATATGTCCAATCCCGGGAGTCCAAAGCTGCGACTGGTGCACTTCGTCGGCTTCCGCGATGATCGCTACTGGAATGCGGTGCGCGTCTTCGGCCCGCCGGATATGATCCATGCAGCGTGGGATCGCTACGCGGCGGACGATGTCGCGCCGGGCGACCTGGTGATCTTCGCCGAAGGCGAGGCGAATCAAGAACCGCGCAGCTTCACCGTCGAAGCTGCGCGGTCCCGCGCGGCGAGGGCGGCTGGGAGGTCCGCCCCGCCGGACTGATGATGTGGCTCAGAAGCGGACTTCGCCCGTCACGAAGACCCGCCGCGGATCGCCGTAAAAGCCGGTGAGATTGCCTTCGCGCCCGAGTACCGTGCCGGTCACGAAATCATATCCGGCGACGATGTAGCGCTTGTCGAACAGGTTCTTGCCGTGGACCCCGATCGACCAGCGGTCGCTGTCGTGGTTGTAGACGATGCTGGCATCGGCGAGGAAGAACCCGTCCTGATCGAGCGGCCCGGGCAGTTCGAACTGGCTCGAATCCGACCGCAGGGAAAGCGAACCGATCAGATCGAGCATCCCGCTTGCCACCGGCAGGCCGAGGTCGAAGCCCATATGCGCCGTGATGTCGGGCGTGTTCTGGAACACCCGCTGATCGGCGACATCGTTGCCGAAAGCGTCGATGAAGGTGTTGTATTTCGCATCGAGTACGCCGAGCGAGCCGTTGACGGTGAAGCGGCTGCCCATCCCAGCGAAATCGCGCCCGGCGACCGCGCTGAATTCGAACTCCAGCCCGTTCACATCGGCATCGGCGGCGTTCGAGGTGATCCCGATGAAGCTGTCGTTGACCCCGTCGTTGTTCGAATCGAACCCGACCGAACCGGGTATCTGGACGTCGGTGTAATCGCCCTTGAAGATCGCGAGCGCGACATTGAGGTCGCCTTCGAGCAGCGAGGCCTTCCAGCCGAGTTCGTAGCTGTCGACCGTTTCCGGGTCGAAGCTGAGGAAGTCGAACCGGTCATCGTAATCGATGTCGCCGTCGCCATCGAAATCGCGCGCCGCGCTCGACTGCCCGCGCGGGTCGAAGCCGCCGCCCTTGAAGCCGCGCGAATAGCTCAGATAGAGCGTGTGGTTCTCGCTCGGCTTGAAGGTCACCGATGCGCGCGGGGTGAACTTCTTGAACGTCTCGCTGCCGGTGAAGTCGGAAGTGACCGCGATGGGAACGGCGGTGGACGGCGGGAACAGGTTTGAATAGCCGCCGATGAAGGTCGTGCGCAGGATGCGGCTGGTCCGCTTGTCGTTGGTGTAACGCCCGCCGACCGAGACGCTCAGCCGGTCGGTGATGTCATAGGTGAAATCGCCGAAGACCGACCAGGTCTTGGTATCGACATTGCCCAGCGTCTGCGCGTTGAGGCCGGGCAGCCCGACCACTGCACCGGTGGTGAACAGCGCGACGTCGAACGCGGTGAAGGCGTCGGCATCGAGGTAATATGCACCGAACACGCCATTCAGCCGCTCGCCTTCATACAGCAGCTGGAGCTCCTGGCTGACCTGCTTGTTGCGGTAGATTGCCGGCACATCGAGGTCGGCCTGTGGCAGGCTGTCGAAGTCGATCGGGGTGGTCGAATTGTCCTTGCGGTAGCCGGTGATCGATTTGAGCGTGATCGTGTCGGTCACCTCGACCGCGATGTTGAGCGCGCCGCCATAGGCCTCGACCTCCTGCTCGACGACGTTCAGCCCCGCGCGGGTGTCGTAGACATTGTCGAGCACCGGTGCACCGCCGATCCGCCCGACCAGCAGCCGGTGGCCTTGGCGCGGGTCCGAATTGTCTTTCACATAATCGCCCGACAGGCGGATGAAGACCGGGCCATTGTCGAATTCGAGCGTACCGCGAGCCGCCCATACGTCCTTGTTGTAGTTCTCGACCCCCGCCAGGTTCAGGTTGTCGCCGAAGCCGCCGCGCGACAGGCGCGCGCCGCTGGCACCGATTCGCACGGTGTCGGAGAGCGGGGTCGAGGCGGTGACGATCAGGTCGGCCTGGTCGTAGCTGCCATAGGTGCCGCGCACCTTGAGCCGCGTCTCGTCGGGCAGGCGGGCGGTGACATATTTGATCGCGCCGCCGATGGTATTGCGCCCGTAAAGCGTGCCCTGCGGGCCGCGCAGCACCTCGATCCGGTCGACATCATAGACATCGAGCACGGCGGCCTGCGGTCGGTTGAGATAGACGTCGTCGACATAGAGGCCGACGCCGGCCTCGAAGCCGGCGACCGGGTCCTGCTGGCCGACGCCGCGGATGAAGGCGGTGAGGGTGGTGTTTGTGCCGCGGCTGACCTCGAGCGTGAGGTTGGGCACCTCCTGTGCGATCTCGGTAATCTCGAGCGTGCCGGTCTTCGCCAGTTCCTCACCGCTGATCGCGGTGACGGCGAGCGGAACATCGGTGATGCGCTCCTCCCGGCGACGCGCGGTGACGACGATCGGTCCGTCCGAACTGCCGCTTTCCACAGATGTGTCGTCCTGCGCAGAAGCGGGGGCCGCAACGAAGCCGAAACTTGCGCAACCGGCCAGCAGGCTGACGGCGAATCGGCGTTTGGAAATTGCCATGATTTCTCTCCCTGAAACTTTCGTTGCCGACTCTATTATTGAAAGTTGAACCACCTTTCAAGTTTGAACTTGTGCCGCTTGCAATTGGTGCTTAGTCAGGCGGTATGGAGCAGGGGACGGCGATCAGGCGGGACGAAGAGTCGGCGAATGGCGGCAAGACCCCGCGCACCGAGCGCGGACGACGCACCTTGCGCAAGCTGCTCGATGCCGCAGCGACCGAATTCGGCGAGAAGGGGTTTCACGAAGCCTCGATCAGCGGGATCACCCGCCGCGCCGGCGTGGCGCTGGGTACGTTCTACACCTATTTCGATTCGAAGGACGCGATCTTCCGCGGTCTGGTCAACGACATGAGCGAAGCGGTAAAACGCGCCGCGCGCGAAGCCCTGACCGAACCCATGGGGGCGCTGGAAATCGAGCGGCGCGCGCTCGCCGCCTTCCTGCGCTTCGCCAGCGAGCACAAGGAAGTCTACCGCATCATCGACGAGGCCGAATTCGTCGATCCGGCGAGCTACCGGGCACACTACGAGACGACCGCAGCGCGCATCTGCGAACGTCTCGAGGCGGGCATGGCCGCAGGCGAACTGCGCGACGGCCTCGGCGAAGCCCACGCCTGGGCAATCATGGGCATGAACGTCTTCCTCGGCCTGCGCTACGCGATCTGGGGCAAGGGCGAGTGGGACGCCGAAGAAATCGCCAGCCTGGCCAATAAGTTGCTCCAGGGTGGAATCGGCATGCGTTGAGACGTTGCGTCATCCACCCGATCCCGCGTAGCGCATTGGGCCACCTGTCACACCACGGTTGCAGGGATGCCGATTTTCTGCCCTATTGCCAGTCGATGAGGAAGGATTCGGCGCTTTGTCGGACGGATTGAGGCAGGACACCCTGTTCACGGGGCTGACCCGCCCGCAAATGTTTGCGGGCGTGACCTACAGCTATTTCGTGATCAACGCGGTGATCGCGGTCGAGCTGTTCCTGATTTTCCAGAGCTGGTGGGTGCTGCTTGCCGCGCTCGCGATCCATGTCATCGGCATGGTTCTGTGCTTGCGCGAGCCGCTCTTCGTCGACCTGTGGCTGACCCGCGTCCGGCGCTGTCCGCGGGTGAAAAACCATAGTCTGTGGCGATGCAACTCCTACCGGCCCTGACCCGCGATCCCAAGGTGATCGCGCGCGAGGCCCCGGCCGGCGCGCACCTGCCCTATGCGCGCCATCTCGACGAGCGGACGATCGAGACCCGCGACGGCCTGCTGATGCAGACCATCCG
>JBGSPZ010000097.1:0-10749 GCA_041738375.1 Parerythrobacter sp.
GGTCGACGGCACGCGGCGGGTGTGCCTGATCGAAGCGGGCGGGCGGAACAACAATGTCCTGGTCAAGACGCCGGGCTTCATGCCGTTCCTGCTCAAGAATTCGAACTATCGCTACGAGACGGTGCCGCAAAAGGGGCTCAACGGGCGGATCGGCTACCAGCCCCGCGGCAAGGGGCTCGGCGGCTCCTCGGCGATCAACGCCATGGTCTATATCCGCGGCAACCGGTGGGATTACGACAACTGGGCGGCGATGGGCTGCACCGGCTGGGCCTATGACGATGTGCTGCCCTATTTCAAACGGGCCGAGAGCAACGAGCGCGGGGCGGACGACTACCACAGTGATGCGGGTCCGCTGTTCGTTTCCGACCAGAAATGGGCCAATCCCACCAGCCATGCTTTCGTGCAAAGCGCCGCCGCACTGCAGCTGCGCGAGAATGCCGATTTCAACGGCGAGCGGCAGGACGGCTTCGGGCTCTACCAGGTCACCCAGCGGGGCGGCGAGCGCTGGTCCGCCGCGCGCGCCTATGTCGAACCGATTCGTGAGCAGGGCAATTTCCATATCCGCACCAAGACTCTGGTCGAAAAGCTGGTGATCGAAAACGGCCGCGTGACCGGCGTCGCGATCCGGCGGGGCCGCAAGCGCGAGGTGCTCCACGCAAAAGGCGGCGTCGTGCTCAGCGCGGGCGCATTCAACTCGCCGCAGATGCTGATGCTGAGCGGGATCGGCCCGGCCGCGCATCTGAGGGAACACGGGATCGACGTCGTGCTCGACAGGCCCGAGGTCGGCTCCAACCTGCAGGACCATATCGATTACGTCTCCGGCTGGGAGACCGAATCGACCGTGCCCATCGGCGATAGCCTGGCCGGAACCGCGCGCATGGCGAAGGCGATCGTCGAGCATCGCCGCAAGCGCACCGGGATTATGACCACCCCCTATGCCGAGGCGGGCGGGTTCTGGAGCGTGATGGCAGATAGCCCCGCGCCCGACGTGCAGTGGCACTTCGTCCCAGCGGTGCTCGAGGACCACGGGCGCGAGAAGGTGAAGGGGCATGGCTTTTCGCTCCATGCCTGCGTCCTGCGGCCGGAGAGTCGGGGGACAGTGCGGCTTGGTTCGGGCGAGGCGGCGGACGCGCCCAAAATCGACCCCAACTTCCTTGACGACGAACGCGACATGGCGGTGATGCGCGGGGGCGTGCGCCTGTCGCACCGGATTGTCGATTGCGGTCCCCTCACCGAATATGCGCCGAAGGACCGGCACCCGATCGACCTCGCCGACGATGCCTCGCTCGACCAGCTGATCCGCAACCGCGCGGATACGGTCTATCATCCGGTCGGCACCTGCCGGATGGGCGCGGACGATGCTGCCGTGGTCGACCCGACGCTCAAGGCGCGCGGGATCGACGGGCTGTGGATTGCCGACGCCTCGATCATGCCCAAGATCGTCAGCGGCAACACCAACGCCCCCTCGATCATGATCGGCGAGCGTTGCGCGGATTTCGTCAAGGCAGCGTTGAACTAGGGTCAGGACCTTTTGATCGTGCAGAGCGTGGTTTGAAGCAATTGGCCCTGTAGCGAGGAGCAGGAGCGCAGGAAATGCGGCGCATTTTCAAACTTCTGCGACGCTGCAACGGGGCCAATTGGTCAAATCCCTACGGGACGTCAAAATGACTTCGATCTCGATCACAACTGCCCTTGGAAAGGCAACCAGCCTTCCCGGCGGGCAGTTCCGCCCGATATCTTCGTCATTTTGACGCCACGCCTGCGCGATCAACAGGTCCTGACCCTTAGAACGGGGGCCGGAGCGCAAGCCCCGGCCCCCGTTCCCGTTGGTTCCGATCAGAAGCTCTGGCGAACCGTGACCCCGAAGGTGCGCGGCTGCCCGACCGTATACCCCAGCCGGGCGCGCCCGCCGCGCTCGCGGTCAAACGACAGCAGGGCGTTCTCGTCGAACACATTGTTGACATAGGCCACCAGCGACAGCCCGCTGTCGAAATCGACCCCGGCGCTCAGGTTAAGCAACTGGTAATCGGGCAATTCGAGATCGACCGTGGTCGCAGCATTCGCCGGGGCGCCGCCGAAGGGCAGGCCGTGGACAAAGGTGCGCGGGTTGTTTTCCTGGTCTGCCGGCTGGGTGTAGCGCGCCCCGACATGCGAGAAGCTTGCCGAGACATAGGCATCGGCACTCTCGCCCACCGGCCATTCGTAGCTGCCCGTAGCGGAGAACTGGAACTTCGGCACTGATGGCAGGCGGTTGCCTTCGCGGATCCCGGTCGCAGCGGTCAGCGCGCCGGGGAGCGTGGTGTCGAACTCGGCTTCGATCAGGCTACCCGCGAAGATGAAGTCGAGCCCGTCCGCCGGCGACACCCCGAACTCCGCCTCGACGCCCATGGTGTGCGCTTCGGGAACGTTGAACACGATGCGCGACGAGCAGCTACCGGCATCGAGCGTGACCTGCAGATTCTTGATGTCGTTGTAAAACCCGGCGACATTGGCATAGAATCCGCGGCCTTGCGCCTTGGCACCGACTTCGTAGTTCCACAGCGATTCGTCGTCATAGTCTTGGAACGCGCCGAACAGCGCCGCGTCGGCCGGCGAGCAGAGGGTTATGTTGAGCGGATCGTTCACCCCGCCGAGACGGAAACCCTTCGATGCCTGCGCGTTGAGCGTGACCGCATCGCTGACATCGTAGCTCAGCAGGATGCGCGGACTGAACCCATCGGACCGCGTCTTGTCCGACCGGTTGTCGCCATTGGCGAATAGCCCGCCGGAGATGAACTGGCGCTCTTCGGTGAAGTCGTAGTAGCGCAAGCCGACCGTCACGTCGAACGCGTCGGTCAGCGCGTAGGTGCCCTCGCCGAAGATCGCGAACTGGCTGATGTCGTAGGGCAGGTCGGCATTGTACGGCGAATCGAGATTGGCGAAGCCGTTGGCGACCGCCGCCGACGTCCCGGCGCCGAGCGTGGCATCGGTCACCGCGGCATAGCCCGGCGTGGGCAGGCGCTGGCGATAGAACCGCGACGTGTCCGAATAGAACCCGCCGAATACCCACTGGAACGGGCCTTCGTAGGCCGAAGCCAGACGCAGCTCCTGCGTGAAGCTTTCGAGATCGGTCGTGTCGCGCAGGTTGGATGGCAACAGCACACCCGCATTGGGATAGCCGAGATCGACCGAGACCGAACCGGTCAGCGCGCTCGCGTCACGGCTGACCAGGATATCGCGATTGGTATAGCTGGTGACAGAGACGACATTGATGTCGCCCCAGGTCGCGTCGATCACAAGATCGCCGAGCCAGGTTTCGTCGACGAAGGCCTCGCGCAGTTGCAGATACTGCTCGCGCTCGCCCAGCTGGACCGGCGGGCGCGTGGTGGTGAAGGGATTGGCGTAGAGGTTGTAGATTTCCTGCCGGTTGAAGCCGTCGGCCTCGACCTTCTGGTACACCAGCCGCGGAGTGATCGTAACGTCCGGTGCGACCTCGAACTTCACCGCAATGCGGCCACCATAGCGCTGGCCGCCGTTGATATCCTCGCCGCCCGCCGGGCCCTGCGCGTCGATAAAGCCGCCGTATTCGGTGAAATAGCCAACCGCGCGTACCGCGGTGCTGTCCCCCAGCGGCACATTCACCGCGCCCTTCAGGTGATATCCGAAGTCGTCCCCGTCGACGAGGTTGAGATTGCCTTCGACCAAGCCTTCGGTGATGCCGATTTCGGGCTGGTTGGTGATGTAGCGGATCGTGCCGCCAACCGAGCCCGAGCCGAACAGCGTGCCCTGCGGGCCGCGCAGGGTTTCGACCCGGTTGAGGTCGAACAGGTCGAGGTCGGGGGTGAACAGCGATAGCGAGATCACCGATTCGTCGAGATAGACGCCGACCTGTTCCTTGACCCCTGGCTGGTCGCGCACGACCTGCCCGGCGGAAACCCCGCGCACCGAGACCTGGCTCTGGCCCGGGCCGAGATTCTGCACCGAGAGCCCGGCGACGTTGCGCGACAGGTCTTCAAGCGTGACCGCGCCCGATTTCTGGATATCTTCCTGGGTCTGCGCATTGATCGAGAACGGCACGTCCTGGATCGTCGAATCGCGCTTGGTCGCGGTCACGATGATGAAATCGTCTTCGCCGGTGCCCGCACCATCCTGCGCGAAGGCTGGCGTGGCAGAAACGGCGAAGGCGCAACCTGCGAGCAACAGGGCACGGCGATGGCGTTGAATTCTGGCGTGAGAAAGTTGCATGGCATCCTCCTGAGGCGGCAGCTTTTGCTGCTTCGCTGACAAGGATGGTGAATCGCTTCGCGAGCGCGTTCAATATCTACTGGATGCACCGGCGCGAATACTTGGGCTCTGTCACCAAACCGCAACATAGAATGAGGGCAAAAAAGGGGCCGGAGCGATTGGCTCCGGCCCTTTGCAGTTTGGTGTTCGCAGGAGGAACGTCGTGCGGCGGGATCGGGAGGGGAGAGGATCTCCCGGCCCCGCCGAACCTTGGTGTTAGTTGTAGGCGCGCTCTCCGTGTTCGGAGATGTCGAGCCCGTTGACTTCGCTCTCTTCGTCGACCCGGAGGCCCACGGTGAGCTTGACGAGGTAACCGGCGATGAGAGTGCCAATTCCGGCCCATGCGATCGTGACGACCACGCTGAAGACCTGCACTCCGAGCTGTGCACCAAGCGCAGTCGAACCATCGCCCGGTCCGCCGAGGAACGGCTGGTAGACCACTGCGGTGCCGATTGCGCCGACGATGCCGCCGATGCCGTGGATGCCGAAGGCGTCGAGCGAGTCGTCATAGCCGAACTTCGCCTTCGCCTTGGCCACTGCGAAGTAGCAGATGGTCGACGCAAGGATGCCGAGCAGGATCGCGCCGAACGGACCGCTGTTTCCTGCAGCAGGCGTTACCGCGACCAGACCGGCGATCACGCCGGAGCAGAAGCCGAGCGCGGAGCCCTTGTGACCGGCAAGCCTCTCGATCACCATCCAGGTCAGTGCCCCGGCTGCGGTGGCAACGAAAGTGTTGATCATGGCGAGGCCGGCGGAACCGTCGGCTTCCAGTGCCGACCCGGCGTTGAAGCCGAACCAGCCCACCCACAGCAAGCCGGTGCCGACCATGGTCAGCGTCAGGCTGTGTGGCGGCATAGGCTCCGACGGATAGCCGCGACGCTTGCCGAGCAGGTAGGCGAGCACGAGACCCGATACACCGGCATTGATATGCACGACGGTGCCGCCGGCAAAGTCGAGCGCGCCGTCTTCGAACAGCAGGCCGCCGCCCGCCCACACCATGTGCGCGATCGGGAAATAGACGATGGTCAGCCACAGCGGCACAAAAGCCATCACCGCGCCGAACTTCATCCGTTCCGCTGTTGCGCCGAGGATCAGCGCAGCGGTGATCGCGGCAAAGGTCATCTGGAAGCTGACGAAGACATATTTGCTGATGACTTCATCGGTGAAAGTCGCCGCCGTGCTGGAGGCGTCCATCCCCATCAGGAAATAGCTTCCCCCGCTGACGAACATACCCAATGTGCCCTCGTAGGTGGTATCGCCGAAGGCGAGCGAGTAGCCCCACATCACCCAAATCAGCATGGCGAGACACGCGGTCGCGCCGATCTGCGTCATGGTCGAAAGCATGTTCTTCGACCGGGTCAGACCGCCGTAGAACAGCGCAAGGCCCGGCAGGATCATCAGCAGAACGAGGATCGTCGAGGTCATCATCCAGGCATTGTTGCCCGGATTGGCCACCGGCTCTGCCGCCTCGGCAGCGTCCTGCGCGAAGGCCGCGGTGGCGGCGAAGAGCGAAGCGCCGCAGGCGGCGGCAACGCTGGCGAATTTGCGGATCATGGGTGTCCCCTTCTTGGCGTGGGCGCGGCTCACAGCGCGGTCTCGCCGGTTTCTGCGGTGCGGATGCGCGTGGCCGACGCGAGGTCGAGCACGAAGATCTTGCCATCGCCGATGCTCTCGGTGCTGGCGGTCTGGGTGATGGTCTCGACGACCTGATCGGCCATGGCATCGGCCACGGCGATCTCGATCTTCACCTTGGGCAGCATGTTGGTCGAATATTCCGCGCCGCGGTAGATTTCGGTCTGGCCCTTCTGGCGGCCGAAGCCCTTGACCTCGGACACGGTCATGCCCGCGACGCCGATCGCGCTGAGCGCCTCGCGGACCTCGTCGAGCTTGAATGGCTTGATGATGGCGATGATGAATTTCATCGATGCCCCCTGGATGCTTACCGGACAGTCACCGGCTTCGCAGGTGCAGCAATATCCATGCCAACTTGAAATTTTTGCGATTGCGCAGCGTCAGCCGCGCATGAAAGGTGCGCTTCCCGCCAATCATCGCCTAATTTTTAAGCAGTGCCTAACTATTGGGCAATGCGAGGACAGCAAATACCGGGAGGTGGTCAGAGGCTTGCGCGGCAGTCACGCTGTGATGCACGCCCTGGTCGACGCAGCCCCATTCGCCCGAAGTGACGATCCGGTCGAGCCGGGCAATCGGCTGGCGGCTGGGAAAACTCCGCCCGGTCTCGAGAACGTGCCAGCGTGGCGCAAATTCGCGCATCGCCCCGGTGCGGTTGCCCCATTGGTTGAAGTCGCCCATCAGCACCGTGGGGCATGGCGGGGTGCAGGCCTCGATGTCGGACAGGATGGCGCGAATCTGGTCGCGCCGCCGCAGGCCCGACAGGTCGAGATGGGTCCCGATGACACGAACTCTCTTCCCGTCGCACTCGATCTCGGCCCTGGCCGCGCCGCGCGGCTCCAGCGTGGGCAGGTCGAGCGCATGGGCATCGAGGATCGCGAGGCTGCGCCGCACCAGAATCGCATTACCATGCCAGCCGAGGCTGCGGGGCCTTCGCGCCACCGCCGCGGGGACCCACGGCGTATCGTCGAGCGCAGCCCGCGAGAGCACGGTCGCCCGCTGGCCGATGCGCAGGTCGACTTCTTGAAGCGCGATGATGTCGGCATCGATCTCGCGCAGCACGGCGATGATGCGGTCGGGATCACGCCGCCGGTCGGTCCCGACGGCCTTGTGAATGTTGTAACTGGCGAACTTCAGTCGCAAGCGTCGATCAGTCCGCTACCGCCTCGCCCGCGATGTAGCGATCGGTCGGGCGCGCAGGTAGACCGTCGATGCTGGCTATGCGGGTCGACATCTTGGCGGCCCATTCGGCTGGGTTCGCGTTGGCATGCGCTTTCTTCAGCGTCTGCCGTTCGCGCTGGTAGTCCATGAAGGGAACGCCCCAGCCGCAACTGGTCTGCACGCTTTCGACCGCGATGTCGAAGATCTGGCGGGTGCCCGGCAGCAGGGTGAAATGCGCCGCGAACTGTTCCCACTCGGGATCCTGCGGCAGCACCGCCCGCCCCTGGCCATAGATGCGCAGGATCAGCGCGGGCTGTTCGAAATTGCAGAACATCACCGTGATCCGCCCGTCGGCCATCAGATGCGCATTGGTCTCGTTGCCCGAACCCCCGAGATCGAGATAGGCGACCCGATCCGGCGCGAGGATACGAAACGCATCGTTGCCCTTGGGGCTGAGATTGATCCGCGCGCCTTCCGCCGCCGTGGCGACAAAAAACACCGGTTGCTTCGCAATCATCGCGACATGGTCGTCACTCAGCGTGTCGGAAAAGTCAGCCATATTGGCGAGCCTACGCTGGGGGCGACGGGTGGGCAAGAAGAAGGGTTTCACGCAGGGAGAGCAGAGGAAAGGAGAGACGCGGAGATGGATTAAAGAGCCGCAGGCTCCCTCACGATCCGGGACGTTGCCGTCTGACGATACGCAGAAAAACTGTTTGGCTACGCCGCCTGGCGCAACCTCTTTGCGTCTCTCCTTTCCTCTGCGGTCTCTGCGCGAACCGACTACCTTTCCTTCGTCGCCGAAAACACAAGTTTCGGGTTCTTTTCCTGCTGGTAGTTCACGTCCCACGGGCTGCGCGCCATGAACACCACATCCCCGTCGCGGTCCTTGGCGAGGTTGGCGCGGTTGAAGCCGGCGAATTCCTCGATCGCCTTGGCATCGCCCCTGACCCAGCGCGCGGTGGCGAAGGGCGAGGCCTCGAGCATCGCCTCGACCTTGTATTCCGCCTCGAGCCGCGAGATCAGCACTTCGAGCTGGAGCTGGCCGACCACCCCGACGATCCACTGCGCGCCGATTTCCGGATAGAACACCTGGATTACGCCTTCTTCGCTCAGATCGTCGAGCGCCTTGCGCAGCTGCTTGGTCTTGGTCGGGTCGCGCAGCTGGACCCGGCGGAGGATTTCGGGCGCAAAGTTGGGCAAGCCGGTGAAGCGGATCGCGTTCTTCTCGCTCAGCGTGTCGCCCACCCGCAGCGTGCCAGGGTGGGGGATGCCGATGAGGTCGCCCGCCGCGGCGGTATCGGCCAACTCGCGGTCCTGCGCGAAGAACAGGATCGGCGAATGGATCGCAATCGGCTTGCCCAGTCCGCTCGGGGTCAGCTTCATCCCGCGCTTGAAGGTGCCCGAGACCTGCCGCATGAACGCGATCCGGTCGCGGTGGTTGGGGTCCATATTGGCCTGGACCTTGAAGATGAAGCCGGTCACCTCGTCGCGCTCGGGGCTGATCTGTTCCTCCCCCGCCGGTTGCGGGCGCGGCGGCGGGGCATAGCCCGCAATCGCCTCGATCAGCTCGGTCACCCCGAAGTTCTTCAGCGCCGATCCGAAGTAGACCGGCGTCAGGTCGCCATTGCGATAGGCGTCGAGATCGAATTCGGGATAGCCGATCTGCGCCAGCTCGATTTCCTCGGTGAACCGTTCGGGGATCGCCGGATCGCAGTCCCGCGTGCCGTGGAATTCCTTCGACGGCCCTTCCGGCCGCGCTACGCAGCCGGTGGCAAAATCGAGCACCCCCTCGAACTCGCCGCCCATGCCGACCGGATAGGCCTGCGGCGAGACATCGAGCGCGAGCATGTCGGCGATCTCGTCGAGCAGCTCGAACACCGGGCGGCCTTCGCGGTCGACCTTGTTTACGAAGGTGATTATCGGCACGCTGCGCAGGCGGCAAACCTCGAACAGCTTGCGGGTCTGCGGCTCGATCCCTTTGGCCGCGTCGATCACCATGATCGCGCTGTCGACCGCGGTCAGCGTGCGGTAGGTGTCTTCGGAAAAGTCTTCGTGACCCGGCGTGTCGAGCAGGTTGAAGGTGATCCCGTCCCGTTCGAAGGTCATCACGCTGGAAGTGACAGAAATCCCGCGCTGCTGTTCGATCTTCATCCAGTCCGACCGTGCACGCCGTGCCTGCCCGCGCGCCTTGACCTCCCCCGCCAGATGGATCGCGCCGCCTTGCAGCAGCAGCTTCTCCGTCAGCGTGGTCTTGCCCGCGTCAGGGTGCGAGATGATCGCGAAGGTGCGGCGGTTGGATACGGTGCTCGTCATCGGGCGCGCGCCTTAGCGCGGGGTGGCCGCTGCGTCCATCGCCAAGCGGCGGCACGCTATTCGCAAAGCAAAATCCGCCGCAGTTTTTACGATCTTTCAGTAATTTCCCAATACTCGCCGGCCCTGCAGTCAATGGGGGTCTAAGATGAATTTTCGTGCCGTTTTTCTCGCCTTGGCCGGTGCCGCATTGCTCGCCTCCTGCGGGGAGCCGGGGGCGGTGTACCAGATCCCGGCCAAGCAGATGCGCCAGCAGCTGATCGGGGCAAAACCACCGGCGATCCTGTTCGGCAGCCACACGACCTCCACGCGCGCGCATCAGCGCGGCGACGGGTCGATCGTGTGGACCGTGTCGGAGGACAACAAGGCGCTGTTCCGCTTCATCGGGACGACCGAGGCGGTCAACGACCAGAGCACCAAGATCGTGCTGTCGATCGCCGGCCCGACCGACGACGCGAACGATCCGATGGCAAAGAAATTCGACGATCACCCCCAGATCGCCAAACTCTACCTTCGGGCGATGGAAGAGGCGATCGATTCCAAGCTGACCGGGCGCACGTTCGATATCTCGAAGTTCCGGGGCGAGATGATGGCTGCGGCGATGGCGGAAATGCCCGAGATACAGGCCCAGTTCGACGAGGCGGTCGCGACTGGCCAGAGCATGGAGCAGGCGATGCGGGAAGCCGAGCGTGCCCAGGCCGACCGGGAATGGGAACAGAGCATCGCGGAACAGGTGGTCGAATAGGGCCTCGCGCTAGTCGCGCGCTATCCTGAAACCCGCGAAATCCTGGTTGACCGGCATCGGTTCGAGCCGGTTGATGTTGAGGTGCGGGGGAAGCTCGGCAACCCAGCGGATCATCATCGCGATGTCCTCCGCCGTCATCGGGTTCACCCCGCGATAGAGATCGTCCGACGCCTGCTGGCTGCCAGTGCGCACCAGTGTGAACTCGGTCTCCACCATGCCAGGCTCGATGCTGGTCACGCGCACGCCGGTGCCGTGCAGGTCGGCGCGCAGCGCAAGGGTGAAGTGGTTCACGAAGGCCTTGGAGCCGGCGTAGACGTTTCCGCCGGGGTAGATGTAGTTCCCGGCCACCGAGCCGATCGCGATGATCGCGCCCTTGCGCTCGATCAGCACCGGCAGCAGCTTGCGCGTCAGCACCACCATCGCGGTGACATTGGTGTCGATCATGGTCTGCCAGTCGTCGAGGTTCGCGTCCTGCGCCGGCGAAAGGCCTTGCGCGAGGCCGGCGTTGTTCACCAGCAGGTCGATCCCGGCGAAGTCTGCTGGCAAGCCGGCAATGGCCTTATCCAGCGCGGCGGTATCGCGCACGTCGAAGCACGCGGCGTGCACCCGGTCGGTGCCCAGTTCCGCGACCAAGGCGTCGA
>JBGSPZ010000169.1:0-14742 GCA_041738375.1 Parerythrobacter sp.
CGCCCTGACGCCCAGATCGGCGGTCCTACTGCCCGTCATCGCACCCGGCGTCGTCACAGGCCGCCATAGCGGCGCTGACGCCCCTGAAAGGCGGCACAGGCAGCGGCCAGAGCATCCGCGTCGAAATCCGGCCAGAGCGCATCGGTGAAATACAGCTCGGCATAAGCGGCCTGCCACAGCAGGAAATTGGAGAGCCGCTGTTCGCCCGACGTCCGGATCAGGAGGTCGAGCGGCGGCAGGTCGGCGGTGTCGAGGTTGGCCGCGATGCTCGCCTCGGTCACCTCGCCCTGCGCTGCCGCCCTGGCAGCCGCGCGGGCGATTTCCTGCTGCGAGCCATAGTTGAGCGCCACCGCGACCGTATGCGTTCCCCCGCTTGTCCGTTCCAGCGCGTCTTCGAGCATGGTGACGATATCGGGCGCAAGCGCGTGCCAATCACCAATGATCCTGAGCTTGACATCGTTGGCGACGAATTCGTCGAGGTCCGATTTGATGAACTGGCGCATCAGGTTCATCAGGTCGTCAACTTCTTCTTCCTCGCGCTTCCAGTTTTCCGAGCTGAACGCGTAGAGGGTCAGGCACTCGAGGCCCAGCCCGTGACAATTGCGGACCACCTCGCGCAGAGCCTCGACCCCCCGCTTGTGGCCCATCGCGCGCGGCAGCATCCGGCGTTTGGCCCAGCGGCCGTTGCCGTCCATGATGATGGCGACGTGGCGGGCGGTCGTCATAGCCCTGTCCCCTTCTGGGGAGAGGGCTGGGAGAGGGGGAATTCAGGGACGTGCGAGGTGTAGCGTTCCCCTCTCCCCGACCCTCTCCCCTGAAGGGGAGAGGGAGTCCTCACTGGGTCAGGATTTCCTTTTCCTTGGCTGCCGCTGCATCGTCGCATTCGGCGACGTATTTGTCGGTCAGCTTCTGGACGTCGTCCTCCGAGCGCTTGCGATCGTCTTCGGAGATTTCCTTCTTCTTCTCATCGTCCTTCAAAGCTTCCATCCCGTCGCGGCGGACGTTGCGGATCGCGATCTTGGCCTGCTCGGCATATTTGCCCGCCAGCTTGGCGAGCTCCTTGCGGCGTTCCTCGGTCAGGTCGGGCATCGGCAGGCGCAGCGTCTGGCCGTCGACGATCGGATTGATACCCAAGTTCGCATGCGCGATACCCTTTTCGGCCGCGCTGACATTGGCCTTGTCCCACACCTGCACGCTGAGCATCCGCGGTTCTGGCGCCGAGACTGTCGCGATCTGGTTGAGCGGCATCATTGAACCGTAGACCTCGACCACCACCGGATCGAGCAGGCTGGTGTTGGCACGCCCGGTGCGCAGGCCGGAAAGGTCACCCTTCAGGTTTTCCACCGCGCCGTGCATCCGGCGCTCGATATCGCTCTTGTCGTATTTCGCCATGATCAGGCTTCCTCTTGTACTATCGTCTGGATGCCCTGTCCCGACAGCACCCGGGCGAGATTGCCCTTTTCTCGGATCGAGAAGACCACGATCGGGATGCTGTTGTCGCGGCACAGCGCAACGGCGGAGGCGTCCATCACCTTGAGATTGTTTGCCAGCACGCGGTCGTAACTGACGGTTTCGTAACGTTTGGCGTCGGCGTTCTTCTTGGGATCGCTGTCATAGACCCCGTCGACGCTGGTGCCCTTGAACAGCGCATCGCATTTCATCTCGGCGGCGCGCAGCGCGGCACCGGAATCGGTGGTGAAATAGGGCGCGCCGACACCTGCCGCGAAGATCACTACCCGGCCCTTTTCGAGATGCCGTTCGGCGCGGCGACGGATGACGGGCTCGCACACCGCGTCCATCTGGATCGCCGACTGGACCCGGGTCTGGACGCCGAGCTGTTCGAGCGCATTCTGCATCGCCAGCGCGTTCATCACCGTCGCAAGCATGCCCATGTAATCGGCCTGCGCCCGGTCCATCCCCTGCGCCGCGCCCGCCATACCGCGGAAGATGTTGCCGCCCCCGATGACCAGGCAGATTTCCAGCCCCGTGTCCTTCGCCGCCTTCACTTCGGCCGCCAGTTCGGCCACGAAGGCAGGATCGATCCCGAACTGCTGGTCGCCCATCAGCACTTCGCCCGACAGTTTCAGGAGAATACGCTTGTATTGCGAATAGGGCATGGGCGAGAAGAATCCGTCGGGGGTTGCGCGATGCCGGGTTCCTTAGCGACAAAGCCAAATCTGGCAAAGGGAAAGCCGAGCGGGAGGAAACAGGGATGCGCAAACTCGGAATCGGGCTGGCAATCGTCGCACTCGCGATGCTGGCCGGCATCTTCACGTTCCAGCGCGAAGCGGGACAGTGGATGTTCGAACGCGCGGTCCAGCAGCGCATTGGCGCGGGGCCGGCCGAATTCGGCGACGCGCTCAGCGTCGGGCTGTGCGGGACCGGATCGCCCCTGCCCAACCCCGACCGTGCAGGGCCGTGCAACGTCGTCATCGCGGGCGAGCATGTGTTCGTGGTCGACATGGGGGAAGGCGGCGCGCGCAATCTCAACCTGATGGGGATCGATCCAGGCCGCGTCGAGGCGGTGTTCCTGACCCATTTCCATTCCGACCATATCGACGGGATGGGACCGCTTGCGCTGCTCCACTGGACCGGCGCGAACGCCGACAAGCCGCTGCCGGTCTATGGGCCGGAGGGCGTGCAGCAGGTGGTCGACGGGTTCAACGCCGCCTATCGCACTGATCACGGCTATCGCGTGGCGCACCACGGGCCGCAGATCGTACCGCCCACCGGTGGCGGCTACAGCAGCGTGTCTTTTCCCATGCCGACCGGATCCCAGGTAGTTTTCCAGCAGGACGGCCTGCGGGTCACCGCCTTTCCCGTCCAGCACGATCCGGTGAAACCTGCGGTCGGCTATCGCTTCGACTACAAGGGGCGCTCGGTGGTGATCAGCGGCGATACCGCGCGCTCCGCCAGCCTCGAGGCGGCAGCGAAGGGGGCAGACCTGCTGGTCCACGAAGCGTTGCAGCCGAACATGGTCAAGGCGATGACCTCCGCGCTGGAAGACGCCGGCAATCCGAACACCGCACAAATCACCCGCGATATCCTCGACTACCACGCCTCGCCCGAAGATGCGGCGAAGAGCGCGCAGGCCGCCGGGGTCAAGCGGCTGGTGCTGAGCCATCTCGTCCCCCCGATTCCCAGCGACTTCTTCTATCCCGCGTTCCTGGGTGACGCCGGGGATCTGTTCGATGGCGAGGTCACCGTCGGCGAGGACGGGATGATCTTCGTCCTGCCCGCTGGCAGCGACGCAATCGAGACAAGCGGGAAGTTATGAGAAAAAGGGCAAAACTGGCCCTTGCCGCGTTGGCGGTCGGTCTGGCGTTCGGTGGCAAGGCATGGTCGGACACCATGCGCGACCCGGTCGTGGAAAGGACCAGCGTTGAGCTCAAGGGTCTGCCTACCGGCAGCACGCCGATTACCGTCGCGCTGATCAGCGATATCCATGTAGCAGGGCCGGACATGCCCCCCGCGCGGCTCGAGCGGATCGTCGGAGAGATCAATGCTCTAAAACCCGACCTCGTGCTGATCGCGGGCGACCTCGTCAGCGAGAAGCGCACCGCAACGCATATCTATACCCCGGAAGAGATCGTCGCCCCGCTCGGCAAGCTCAAGGCCCCGCTGGGCGTCGTCGTGGCTCCGGGCAACCACGATCACTGGTTCGACTGGCCCGGGCTCGAAGCCGAACTGCGCAAGCGCGGGATCGCAGTGCTGGCGAACGAAGCCGGCAAATTCGGACCGCTGGTGGTGGGCGGGCTCGACGATGCCTACACCGGGCACGACGATCTGCCCGCGACGCTCACCGCGATGGACCGGCTACAGGGCGCACGGATCCTGCTGAGCCATAGTCCCGATCCCTTCCCCAATGCCCCCAATTCGGTGCCGCTGATGCTCGCTGGGCACACCCATTGCGGCCAGATCGCCTACCCCTGGGGCGGCGCTCCGGCGACGATGTCCGACTATGGCGAGCGGTATTATTGCGGGCGGGTAGACGAAGCGGGCAAGGTGCTGGTGGTGGGCGCGGGGCTCGGCACCAGCCTGCTGCCGCTGCGGCTGTTCACCCAGCCGGAGGTTTGGCTGGTGACGCTGATCCCTCAGGCCGCAAGCGCGGCGAAATAGGACTTCCGTCGCCGATCGGCAGGGGCGATCTCGCCGAAAAAAAAGGGCCGCCGGAGTTCACCCCGACGGCCCAATCTTGAGGGAATGCTTCGCGTTCAGCCCTTGACCGCCGCCGCGACCTCCGCTGCGAAATCGCTTTCTTCCTTCTCGATGCCTTCGCCGAGCTGGAAGCGGACATAGTCCTTGAGCACGATCGAGGTGCCCGCGTCCTTGCCTGCCTTGGCAACCACGTCCGCGATCGGGGTCTTGTTGTCCATCACGAAGACCTGGCTCAGCAGCGCGTTCTCCTTGGCGAACTTGCTGATCGCACCGTCGACCATCTTGGCCTGGACTTCGGCGGGCTTGCCGCTCTCGGCAGCCTTTTCCGCCGCGATCTTGCGCTCGCGCTCGATCAAGTCGGCGTCGAGGCCTTCGGCGTTGAGCGCCTGCGGGAAAGCCGCCGCGATATGCATCGCGATCTGCTTGCCGAGCGGTTCGAGCACATCGGTACCGGCATCGGATTCGAGTGCGACGAGCACGCCGATCTTGCCGAGGTTGGCGGCAACCGCATTGTGCATATAGGGCACGATCAGGCCGCTGGCGACTTCGACGGTTTTCATCCGGCGGACCTGCTGGTTTTCGCCAATGGTCGCGACGTTATCGGTCAGCTTGTCGGAAACGGTGCCACCGTCGGGATAGGTCATGCCCTTGAGCGCGTCGACATCGTCCGACGATGCGCCGATGGCGACATCGGTGACCTTGCGGACGAAGTCCTGGAACTGGTCGTTCTTGGCGACGAAGTCGGTTTCGGAATTGACTTCGACAGCAACCCCGCGGGTGCCGCTGACGGCAACGCCAACGAGGCCTTCTGCAGCGGTGCGGCTCGACTTCTTCTGCGCGGTGGCGAGGCCCTTGGCGCGCAGCGCGTCGATCGCGGCTTCGATATCGCCGTCGGTCTCGGTCAGCGCCTTCTTGGCGTCCATCATGCCCGCGCCGGTCTTCTCGCGCAGCGCCTTGATGTCGGCGGTGGTGAAATTCGCCATTGGTCTAGTCCTTCTTCAATAATTCGGGCGCGCCGGACCCGAGGGGGTCGGGCTCTCCGGCGCGCTGGAGCAGGAATGTGACGGACGCATTTCACGCCCGCCAATTCAACTGGTTTACTCGGCGGTTGCTTCCACCGGCGGTTCGGCCATCGCGCCGACATCCGCACCCGAATCGACGATGCCCGCACCCTTGCCGGTGCTCGCCGCCTGCGCGATCGCGTCGCAATAGAGACGCACGGCACGGGCCGCGTCATCATTGCCCGGAACCGGGAAAGCAATACCTTCGGGATCGACATTGGTGTCAAGCACGGCGACGACCGGGATGCCGAGGACGTTGGCTTCCTTGATCGCCAGCTCTTCCTTGTTGGCGTCGATCACGAACATCACATCGGGAATGCCGCCCATGTCGCGGATGCCGCCGAGCGACATCTCGAGCTTGTCGCGCTCACGGGTGAGCTGAAGGATTTCCTTCTTGGTCAGGCCCGAAGTCTCGCCCGAAAGCTGCTCTTCAAGCGTCTTGAGGCGCTTGATCGAACCGCTGATGGTCTTCCAGTTGGTCAGCATGCCGCCGAGCCAGCGGTGGTTGACGAAGTGCTGGCCCGAAGCGCGCGCAGCCTCCGCAATCGGCTCCTGCGCCTGGCGCTTGGTGCCGACGAACAGCACCTTGCCGCCCGAACGCGCGGTCTGGTGAACGAAGTCGAGCGCGCGCGCGAACAGCGGCACGGTCTGCGACAGGTCGATGATGTGGACCCCGTTACGCGCGCCGAAGATATACGGCTTCATCCGCGGGTTCCAGCGGTGGGTCTGGTGGCCGAAGTGCGCGCCGGCCTCGATCAATTGCTGCATGGTGACGGTAGGAGCCGCCATAGGTAAATTCCTTTCCGGTTATGCCTCTGGAAAGCTGGAACCGTGAGGAGACCCCTCTGCGGCACCGGGATGTGTGCTTTCCATGTGAATTTGCCCGCTGTCGGGTTGCGCGAAACACGCCGCTGCGACTGCGAACGCGGGCCCCTTAGCGCCCCTGCGGAAGGAAATCCAGCCTCAATTCATCGCAAGCGACAGGGCGTCGGGCGCAAAAAGCGCTTGACGGGACAGAACAAAAAGAGAACACTGCGATTCCGATGGATCGAATTCCCGTCGGCGAGTGTTATCCACAGGTCACCCACAGCCTGTCAACGGCTTTATGGGCGCGCAGAGAAAGATGAAGACATGCTCGAATTTGCTCTGATTGTCCTGTTCGGCGGAAGCGCGATCGCGGCAGCCGCCGTTCTTGCCGACAGCGCGGTGCGTGGGCGCAACGCCCACCGCCGCCTGACGCGCACAGCGGACTTCGTTCCGGTTACGGTAGCAAGAGTGACAATGGTTGGCTGTGCCGCACGCCCAGCGCTGCGCCTGGTCAATCCGGCAGGCGGCTCACGTCCAGCGGTGTCGGTACCGGTTGGATGGCAATTGCCCGTTGCCGCTTGATCCGTCCATAGCGCATCAGGGCCCAGGGCATTAGTGCGAGGTAGCCGGCGCAGATCACGGTCAGCGTCCACCACGGCTCCATCAGCAGCGCGGCGAAGAGAATTCCGACGAAAGCGATCAATTCAAGCCGCACATTCCTGCGCGGCCGGATCGAGCTCCAGCTGAAGGTCGCCAGATTGGAAATCATCAGGAACGCGATCACCGCCATCCATACAGCGTTGATAACCGGTTCGCGGAACAACTCGTTACCCGTCGCCATCCACAGGTAGAACGGAGTGAACGCCAGCCCCGCCCCGACCGGAGCGGGAACCCCGGTGAGGAAGCCCGCCGATTTGTGCGGTTGCTCGTCGGTGTCGATCTGCGCATTGAACCGCGCCAGTCGCAGCGCGCAGCATAGCGCAAAGGCGAGCGAGGCAAACCAGCCGATGCGCGGCAAATCCTGCAAGGTCCAGAGGTAGAAGATGATCGCCGGAGCGATGCCGAACGACAGCGAGTCGGCCAGACTGTCCAGCTCTGCGCCGAACCGTGACTGCGCGTTGAGCAACCTGGCGATCCGTCCATCGATGCCGTCGAGCAATCCCGCGAGGATCACTGCGAAAACAGCGGCTGCCCAATTCTCCGCAATGGCGAAGCGGATTCCGGTCAATCCCGAACACATTGCGGCGGCAGTGATGGCGTTGGGCAGGACCGCGCGCAGCGACAGTCCGCGTGCCTGCTTCTTGCTGCGGTGAAGGGGTATTTCGTCCTCCGCAGCCTTGGGCCCGAGCCTTGGTTCGCCGAGGCTTTCGTCTTCGCTCATTGTGCCACGCCCTCGATCAGCTTCTGCGTGCCGATCCGGGCCAGCACGGTTTCCCCTGCGACAACCTTCTGGCCGAGCAGCACGGACGAGTCGGTACCTGCGGGAAGATAGACGTCGACCCGGCTGCCGAACCGGATCAGACCGACGCGCTGCCCCGCTGCGAGCGTATCGCCGGGTTTGACGAAAGGAATGATGCGCCGCGCCACCAGTCCGGCGATCTGGGTGAAGCCGATCGACAGCCCGTCGTGCCGCTCGATCAATATGTGCTGGCGCTCGTTTTCGTCGCTTGCCTTGTCCAAATCGGCGTTCATGAATTTGCCGGGCATATAGATCAGCCGCTTGACCGTACCCGAAATCGGCGATCGGTTGATGTGGACGTCGAACACACTCATGAAGATCGACACGCGCGTGACCGGTATGGGCGCTAGTCCGGCACTACCCAAGCCATCGTCGCCCACCAGTTTCCTCGGCGGTTCGACCTGCGCGATGAGCGACACAAGGCCGTCGGCGGGCGAAACGATAACATCGTCACCCTGCGGCACCACACGCTCGGGATCGCGGAAGAAGGCGAACACGAAAGCGGTCAGCCCGAGCAATGGCCAGCCGACAATTTCCCAGTCCATAATCAGCAGGAAGAACAGGCTGACAGCGAGCGCGATAATTCCGAACTTGCGGCCTTCCGGATGGATCGAAGGCCAATTCCAGCTGGCGTCGCCGCGCCCGCGATTGTCGAGAATTTCACCTGCCATGAGCGCTCACTTAGGTGGTGCGCTGCACAACCACAAGCTGCGAGACCTGCCGGTTGCCATTTGAAGCGCCACGGTGAACCGCGTCAGGCTGCGGCCTTGCGGACGAACACCGTGCCCGCAGAATAGCCTGCGCCGAAGCTGCAAATGATGCCGGTATCGCCTGCCACCAGATCTTCGCTGTGCAGATGGAACGCGATGATCGAGCCGGCGCTGGAGGTGTTGCCATAGGTATCGAGCACGGTCGGGCTCTCGTCTTCGCTTGCCTCGTGACCGAGCACACGCTGCGCGATCAGCCGGTTCATCCCGGCGTTGGCCTGGTGCAGCCACAGGCGCCGCAGGGTCTGCGGCTCGATCGACAGCCGCTCCGCTTCGTCGGCGATCATCTGCGCCACCATCGGTACGACTTCCTTGAACACCTTGCGGCCTTCCTGAACGAACAGCTTGTCCGGCGCGTCGGCAGTCTCGGGATGCGCCCGGTTGAGGAAACCGAAATTGTTCCGAATGTTGTTCGAGAACACCGTCTTGAGCTTCGTTCCGAGAATTTCCCAGTGGTCAGCCGGGGCAAGCGAAGCGTCTTCAACCAGCACAGCGGTCGCGACATCGCCGAAGATAAAGTGGCTGTCCCGGTCGCGCCAGTTGAGGTGTCCGCTGGTGATTTCGGGGCTGACGACCAGCACGCTCCGCGCATTTCCCGCGCGAATGTAATCGGCTGCGGTCTGGATGCCGAAGGTCGCGGAGGAGCAGGCGACATTCATATCGAAACCGAAACCGTCGATCCCCAGCGCCTGTTGGATCTCGATCGCCATCGCCGGATAGGCGCGCTGCATATTCGAAGCGGCGCAGAGAACGGCGTCGACATCCTTTGCCTCGCGGCCTGCCCGCTCCAGCGCCTGCCGCGCCGCCTTGACGCCGATCTCGGCCATGATCGAGGGCTCGTCATTCGAACGTTCGGGCCAGCGCGGTGCCATGCACTCGATGTCGAGCACCGGCGCCTTGGCCATCACATGGCGCGACTTGATCCCGCTCGCCTTTTCGATGAATTCGACCGAGCTGGGCTGCAAGGGCTCGACCTCGCCGGCCTCTATATCCGCCTGATTGTCGGCATTGAACTTCGCGACATAGGCATTGAAGCTCTCGACCAGCTCGGCATTGCTGATGCTTTCGGTCGGCGTGAACAGGCCGGTCGAGGAAATGACGGGTTTGTGCGCTGGTTCCATGGCGCGTCTGACTAATGCGCCGCGCGGCCTCGGGCAAGGGAGGTTACGTGCGGAAATTCTGTTCGACCGCCCAGGCTATTCCACCCGGAAGCGCGCCCTCAGGGTGAAGCCCGTTCCCGGTGCGAAGGTTCCGCCTGGCCGGATACGGAAGTTGGTAACTGCGGCATCGCATCCATCCGCATCGGGCACCGGCACATAGGTCCATGTGCTGCCCCCGTTGGACGAGAATTCGAGATTGTCGGTCACCGAGGACAGGTTCGTGTAGCTATAGGTCAATCCCGAGGTCGGACTGCCGTCGGTGAACTGCACCGGGCCGCCCGCGCCGTAGGTGGTAAGGCACAGCTTGGCATCGGCGGGCGCATTGTCGCGCACGAATACCGTGCCGGTGTCGGCCGAGCTAGCCCCCGTGTTCGAAACCGCGATGATGTACTCGATCAGCGCGCCAGGAATGGCTTTGGCATTGGTCGCGCCTTCTACCGGGTTCGAGATGACCGCACTGGTCTTGGTTACCGACAGCGTGGTGTAGGGCAGGCAGAAGTTGATATCGTGGATCGAGATCGCCTGCTGTCCCGGGTTGGCCGGGGCGAGCGAATGGTTGCCGTATTCGATGATAATCGTGTCGATCGCGCTGGAGAAGGTGACCGTCAGATTGCCGTTGGCTTGGGTATCAGCCGACGTGAGATCGCCATAGGCGGAGTTTCCGATCACATAATTGGCCACGCCATTGGTCAGCGTGGGCAAAACAGTCGTGCCCCGCAGCGAGCCGCGCACGGTGATCCGGTCGGCAAACTGGGTTGCCCCGAAGTCGACATCGAACACTGTGAACTGCGCGCCAGCCATAACCCGCGGCAAAGTGATCGTAGTCGTGACCACCGAGCTCTGGTTCGGCAGGTCGACCAGCTGGATCAACGAGTTCTGCGCCGGACTGAGCCCCCCCGTGACAATGTTCTGCAGGTTCGGCGATTGTCCGCCCAGCCCTGCGTTGTTGAGCCACGTCCCGGGGTTCGACAGCACGAAATTCGCGTTGCCGAGCGAACCCAGCGCATAGCTGTTGCTGGTGCTGCCCGCCGTCCAGGTCCTGGTGTCCCAGTCGAACAGGATTGTGCCGTTGGGGCAGAACAACGTCGGCGGCGTACCCGCCGTGCGCGTTCCCGCGACAACGAAGCTCGAGGTCGCATAGTCGTCCTCGGTTGTGATGCCGTTGTTCACGGTCGAATCGCTATCGCCAATGCTGCTCGCGGTGATCTCGGCATTGTTGGTGATCGTTGCCCCTGCCGTCGCGGAGATCGTCCCGACGATGTCGATCGTCTTGGTTTGCCCGGCTGTCAGCGAGCCGACCGTCCAGTCCCCGGTCGCCGAATTGAACGTGCCGGAACCCGATGCGGATACAAAGGTAAAGCCCGCGGGCAGGTAGTCCCGCACCACTACGCCGGTCGCGGTGTTGGGCGATCCGGCGGCGTTGGTGGCCGAAAGACGCCAGGTCACCGTCCCCCCATTGCTCGGAGCGGCACCGATCAGCGTCTTGGTCAGCGACAGGTCGGCAAAGGCGGCTGGCGGCGAGGTGAGATAGAGGTCGGCACGGCGGAACGAACCGTTGTCGGCAGAGGGAAACAAGTCACAAACTTCGAGCCGCCAGGTTCCGGCGGAGTTCTGGCCGTTGAAGGCAGAGAGCGGATTGTTGGGGCTGAAGGTGTTCTGATAGGGCGGCGCGGTCGTCGTGTGGTTGCCGGTTGCGCTGTCGGTGTTGACCACCTGCGCTGCGGCATCGTCGAGCAGGACGTTGAAGTTGTCCCCGCTGATCGTGTTGATATCGCCATTCACCAGCTGCACGCGCGTGCCCGCTGGCGATTGCAGCGTGATCTGCAGATCACCGCGCCAGGTGTGAGTCACAAGGACCCCGATATTTACGTCGGTTACCGTATAGCTCGTCCCGACGGTGAAATTGCGCACGAGTGGAGCAGCGCACGTGGTCGTGTTGTTGATCGTACCGGTGGTCGCATTCGAATAGGTGGTGGTGGTCTGTGCCTGGACCGGCCCCCCCAGCATAGCGGCAAGGCATGCGAGCAAGACGCAAATGAGCCTTGCAGCATGGCCGACGAGATCCGAACGATCGAAATTCCTTCCCATATCATGCCGATAGGGCAGGATGGTTAATTGTGGGTTATGGACAAACAGCTGGGTCATGGCCTGCGCCTATCGCCCAAGACCGAGGAAGCGGAAGCTGTCCGCATCGAACTTCAGCCGGACCGAAGCGTAGATCCCGTCGTCGGTATTGCGCGAAGCCGAGAAATCCTCGTCGTGGAAGCCATCAATATTGTAGCCGACGGTCAGCAGCATGCCCTTGGCCGGGGTGAAGCCGATCTGCGGGCCATAGGAGAAGCTGGTGACGTCGTCTTCGAGGTTGGCCCGGACAGTGCCGATGACACCGATCTCGAACTTTTCGCCGATGCCGATCCGGGCTTCGCCGCCCGCGAGCAGCGAGGTGCCCGACAGGTCGAAGCCTTCGAAGCGGTCGAAGTTGTAGCGCGCGCCGACGAACAGGCCATATTCGTCGCGGCGATACTGGTTACCGTCGTCGTCGACCCCGCGCGGCGACCAGTTGGTCGACAGGCTGGCGATCAGGCGCTGCGACTTCGCGTCGCCATCGATCAGCAGCGCGGTGCGGCCACTCGGGCCCGTCTCGCCCGCGACGGCATTGGTCACGATATCGCTGCGGAACTCCAGCTTGCCAAGCAGGGCGAATTCGGAGTCGTCGGGGCGATGGGCGAAAGCGATGGCGGCATCGAGAATCTCGGTCGATGCCGAATTCTCGCCGTTCGCCTTGGTCCAGGTAAAGCCCGTACCGGCCACGCTGCCTTCGCCCAACTGCCGGATCGCGCCGAAGGTGAAGCCCTTGCGGTCGGCGAATTCGCCGTCGCGATACTCGCCGCGTGCGGTCGCGCTCCACCGGTCCTTGCGCCAGGCGGCACCGAGAGTGACGGCGGTGAAGTCCTCGAACAGCGTGCCGTCCTGGCCCAGATGCCCGCCGCTCGAAACCGGCTGGGCGGGATTGACGATATCGCCCACCGGGCCGCCGCCGCCAATCGTGCGGCTTCCGTCAACGGTCATGTCGAGTGTCAGCGAAGGCGAGACCTGCAGCGACTGCGAAAGTCCGAAGGCGGCAAAGCTGCGATCGCCATTCTCGTCGATCCGCTGCTTGCCGAGCGCGGACACGACCTTGGCACCGGCCCATGGCGTAACTTCGACGCCGCCCCGCAGGGTGCGCGCATCGATGTTCTCGCCATTGGCGATTTCATAGAGCCCGACCAGCCGCACATTGGGGCTGATCGCATAGCGCATGCCGAACTGGTGACGCTCGGGCAGATCGACCGATTCGGCATCGTCAAGCGCGAGGCTGGTGCTGGCGCTCAGTTCGAGCTTGTTGTCGAACAGGCGCTGGGTCGCGCCGCCTTCGAGCACGGTTGAGGTATTGCGCGAACCATCGGACAGACGATCGTTGAAATGCGCCAGCCCGACCCGCAAGTCGGTGTTCTTCGAGGTATAGCCAAGTTGCACTTGCGCAGCGCGGCGGCGGGCGTCGTCGGTCAGGCTGTCGTCCTGCCAGGTGCTGGCGAGGATCGAGAGATGCTCGTCGAGCTTGACCCGCGCATCGGCCCCGAACTTGCGCCGCCCCAGCTCCGCCCCGTTCTGCTGGCCCACGCCGTAATCGGCATCGAGCGAGCGGGCATAGGCGAGCACGTCGAGCTTGCCGGTCTGGTGCTGCGCCTCGACCAGCCAGCCGTTTGCGGTCTCGCCTTCACTGCGGCTCAGCGCGAGCTCGGCGCGGATTTCAGTCGAGGTGCCGAGCTTTGCCCGCAGATCGACCGCCCCAATATCGGTGCGGGCGCCCTCGCCCTTGTCCGAAATCGCGGTTGCCCCGATGCGGATCTTGCCGCTGCGGTCGGTCCAGTCGGCACGCAAACCGGCGTTCCACTCGCCGCCGGCCAGCGTGTCGATCTCGTAATCGATCACGATGAATTGCGGATTGAGGTCGAAGTCGCGGCTCAGCACCGGTTGCTTGAAGGTGATCGTGCCCGACAGCAAGTCGATGTCGTAGTCGATGAACCGGGTGAGCTGGGTCGAAGAGACCACGAGCTCCGAACGGAAGCGATCGCGCACTTCGAGCGTGACCTTTTCGCTGTTCGCCACGATCGCGCGGCTGCCGAGGCGGTATGGGCCAGTAATGCCCTGCCCCTGAATCTCGTCGCGGCGGAAACGCGTGGCGATCTCGGCCGCAAAGCCCTCCGCGTGAACGGCACCGAAGCGCCCTTCGGCCTTCACCCCGGTCGCGGTGCGGTTGTAGCGGGCGAGCCGGGTTTGGTCGAAACCGGTCTCGAAATCGCCGTAGAGGGCGTAGAATGTCGCGGTTTCGATGCGGACATAGAGCTTCTCGCGCGACGCCGCATCGAACCGGCGGCTCGAACCGTCGGCGAACACGGTGTAATAGGCATCGGGATCGAGCGCGCCGAGCACGCGCTGGTCGTCGCGCTGCTTGGCGCTGTCGTAGGCCAGCGTGACGAGGTATTTCCCGAGCACCCGGCCCTTGGCATAGAGCGCGACACGCGCTTCGTCGCCAAGGTCGCTGTCGAACCTGCCGCTGCGCTCCATGTTGTCCGCGATGGTGCGTGCTCCGACCGATCCTTCGGCCAGACCGATCACGGTCCACTCGATGTCGCCCGGAACGATCCACGCCTCGAGTTCCTGCTGGCGGGCAATTTCGCCGTCGTCGAAACGGAAGTCGAGCCGCAGCGAGCCGCTGACCATGGTCGGCGCGAGTTCGATCAGGGCGATGCCCTCATCGCCCTCGATGACCCACCGCGCGGAGGAGGTGCCGAGGCCAGTCAGCTGGTTGAGCTGCTGGCGCTTCAATTGTTCGGCGCTCTGGTAAGGCGCGCTGAGAGTGAACTCGCCCGAAACGCCTTCGCGCAAAGGGCGGTTGTTGCGATCGAGCACGCGGATCGCGACCACCGGCCGGGTCTTGCCGTCGGCCACGAGGTTCGACTTCGCTTCAACCAATTCGACTTTCGCCGGGGTGGTGGTGAAGAACACTTCGCGGGTGATCGTCTCGTTGATCTCGCCGAAGGAATTGATGATGTCGGCGCTCAGCACGGTGCGCTCGTTCACCAGCGGAACCCCGCGCCACATGCTGACGGCGTATTTGCCCTTTTCGGGATTGCGGGTGCCGTCGAATGCGAGCGGATCGACCGGCTTGCCGTCGACGCGCAGGGCAATCGTCTGCCCCTTGCGGTGGCGGATTGCGACGCGGATCGCGGGAGCGCGCGGGTTCTGGCCAATTTCCGGGGTCAGCCAGCCGTCCGGGCCGTCGCCCA
>JBGSPZ010000215.1:0-7364 GCA_041738375.1 Parerythrobacter sp.
ATTGTAGACGATCTCGACGTCCTGCCCGCCGGCGTGGAAGACTTTGAGGACGTCTTCGTTCTCGCACAGAAGATCCCACAGCGGCTTGAGGTCGATCCCCTCGGCCAGCGGATCGACCGCGGCGGCCTCTTGCTCGTTGCCGATCTGAATCAGGCACAGCTCGGGCCAATAGGTGTTCTCGCGCATGAACTCGGTGTCCACGCAGACGAAATCCGATTGGGCGAGGCGGGTGCAGAGCGCTTCCAGCTCTGCGGTCTTGGTAATCAGGTCGTGTATTTTCATTTCTATCTTCTGCATGCGGGCGGAGTACCGCCTCCCGGGTTCATCCCCAAGGGGCGCATCGGCTTGACAAAACCGGCTACTTCCCCTGTTAGCGCGCGCGATGCCGAGCCTTCGGTGCGCCGCGCGCCCTTAGCGCCATAGCTCCGAAAATGGAAAGTTATTAGATGCACGCCTATCGTACCCACAACTGCGCTGCGCTGACCACGGAAAACGTCGGCGATACCGTCCGCCTTTCCGGCTGGGTGCACAACAAGCGCGACCATGGGGGCGTGCTGTTCGTCGACCTGCGCGACCATTACGGCATCACCCAGGTGGTGGCCGACAGCGACAGCGCGGCGCTGCCGGTGCTGGAAAAGCTCAAGCTGGAATCGGTCGTCACCATCGACGGCGCGGTGAAGGCACGCGATGCGGCGGCGGTGAACCCGAACCTGCCGACCGGTGCGATCGAGGTCTTCGCGCGTTCGGTAACCGTGCAGAGCCGGGCGGAGGAACTGCCGCTGATCGTCAATTCGGCGGAGGATTATCCGGAGGAAATCCGGCTCAAGTACCGTTTCGTCGACCTGCGGCGCGAGCGGCTGCATCGCAACATCATGCTGCGCAACCAGGTGATCTCCTCGCTGCGCCGCCGGATGCAGGAGCAGGGCTTCACCGAGTTCCAGACCCCGATCCTTGGCGCGTCGAGCCCCGAGGGCGCGCGCGACTACCTTGTACCGAGTCGCCTGCACCCCGGCCGCTTCTACGCGCTGCCGCAGGCTCCGCAGATGTTCAAGCAGCTGCTGATGGTGGCGGGCTTCGACCGGTATTTCCAGATCGCCCCCTGCTTCCGCGACGAAGACCTGCGCGCCGATCGCAGCCCCGAATTCTACCAGCTCGACTTCGAGATGAGCTTCGTCACGCAGGAAGACGTGTTCCAGGCGATCGAGCCGGTGCTGGCGGGCGTGTTCGAGGAATTCTCGGGCGGCAAGAGCGTGACCCCGGCGGGCACCTTCCCGCGCATCCCCTATGCCGAATCGATCCTCAAATACGGCACCGACAAGCCCGACCTGCGCAACCCGCTGGTGATCAGCGATGTGACAGATCACTTCACGACCAGCGGCTTCGGCCTGTTCGAGAAGATCGTCGGCACCGGCGGCCGGGTGCGTGTCGTGCCCGCGCCCGTCACGCATGAGAAGAGCCGCAAGTTCTTCGACGACATGAACGACTGGGCGCGGCGCGAAGGCTTCGCCGGGCTCGGCTACGTCACCCGCAAGGGCGGCGAGTTCGGCGGCCCGATCGCCAAGAACCACGGCACCGAAGGCATGGAAAAGCTCTATGCCGAGCTGGGGCTGGGCGAGAACGACGGGCTGTTCTTTGCCGCAGGCAAGGAAAAGGACGCGGCCAAGCTGGCCGGTGCCGCGCGCACGAGGGTGGCGGAAGAACTGGGCCTGATCGAGGAAGGCTGCTTCAAGTTCTGCTGGATCGTCGATTTCCCGATGTACGAATACGACGAGGAGGCGAAGAAGGTCGATTTCAGCCACAACCCCTTCTCGATGCCGCAGGGCGAGATGGAAGCGCTGGAAACGCAGGACCCGCTCGACATCAAGGCGTGGCAGTACGATATCGTGTGCAACGGCTACGAACTCAGCAGCGGCGCGATCCGGAACCACCGCCCGGACATCATGTACAAGGCGTTCGAAATCGCCGGCTATTCGCAGGCCGACGTCGAGGCGAACTTCGGCGGCATGCTCGAAGCGTTCAAGCTCGGCGCGCCGCCGCACGGCGGATCGGCGCCGGGGATCGACCGCATCGTGATGCTGCTGGCGGACGAGCCGAACATCCGTGAGGTGATCGCCTTCCCGCTGAACCAGAAGGCACAGGATCTGATGATGGGCGCACCGAACGAAGTAGGGCCGAAGCAGCTGCGCGATGTGCACATCCGCACGGTGGAGCAGCCCCGAGCAAGCTGAGGGGGCTTACGCCAGAGGCGCTGTCCATCGCGAGCAAAGGTTGCCAATCCTCGCGAAAGCCGCTTAAATGTCGGAAAGATTTACAAGGGGTTCGGAATTCGGGTGCATCCACTTCTGATCAACATTGCGGCAGGAGCCTCTCTGGCGAATGCCGCGCCGTTGACCGAGGTGGGCCTTCCGCTGGGCAGCGAGGCGGAGCCTTACTCGCCGGTGGTGGCCAAGCTCGTTTCCTCGATCATCGTCTATTCGACCTGGCCGCAGAAGCCGAGCACGATCGACGTGTGCGTGGTCGGCCCGGCGGAATTTGCCGACCGGCTCGTCTCGAAGCGGATTTCGGGTGGAAAGACCTTGTCGGTCAAGAAGGTTTCGCAATCGTCGGTCGCTGCGAGTGATTGCCACGTTGCCTATCTTGGCCGCCTGTCGATGCAGGAACAGCGATCGGTCACTGCCGGACTCAAGGGCCAGCCGGTGCTTGTCATCGCCGAGAACGATCCTGCCTGCCGCAGCAACGCGAGCATTTGTCTCCTGTTCCAGGCCGACTCCCTGTCCTTCCGGATGAACCTCGACGCGCTTTCGCGAACGGGCGTGCGGATCGATCCCAGGGTGCTGCGCATGGGTGAGCAAGGTTCGTCATGACCGTGCGCAACACCTCACCGGAAGGCGCAACCCTCAGGGGCATGCTCGCGCAGGGGCATTTGCGGATGATCCTGTTTGCCGTGCTGCTGGCCGCTGCCAGCCTGACCCTGAGCGGGATCGGCATGTTGCGCGGGCAAGCGCTCGAAAATGTCCGGTTGATGACCAATGTCATCAGCTACTCGGTCGAACCCGCACTGTTTTTCGGGGACAGCGCGGCCGCCGAACAGGTCATGTCGCAAACCATCATCGACCGGACGGTGCGCCGGGTCGAAGTGCTCGATGCCCAAGGCAAAGTTTTCGCCAGCTGGTCGCAGGACCAGAAGACCAGCAGCCGGCTCGACGAGGCGGTGTCCTCCATCCTGTGGCCCGAGCCGGAGGTCGCCGCGATCATGGTCGACGGTGAGAGGATCGGGACGGTTAGGGCGATGCCGAGCGCCGCCTCGATCCTGTCGCTCGCGTGGTCGGGGCTGATCATCGCGGTGTGCGCGATCGGTGTTACCCTGATCGCGACGCACATATTTGCCAGGCGGCTGCAGGAAGAGGTTGTCGCACCGCTCAACATGATGGCGGGCGTCGCGGAAGAGGTTCGCGAAAAGCGCGACTTTTCCCTTCGGGTGGCCCCTTATGGCCTTGCGGAAATCGATCGTCTGGCCAGCGGGTTCAACGGCCTGTTCGCCGAACTCAAGCGCTGGCACGAGAGTCTCGTCACCGAGAATGCCGAACTGGCCTATCAGGCGAGCCATGACCCGCTGACCGGGCTGGGCAATCGCAACGGTTTTGTCGTGGTGCTCGACAAGTCCATCGAGCGGGCGAAGATTACAGGATCGAAGCTGGCGATCTTCTATCTCGACAGCAACGGTTTCAAGCAGGTGAACGACCAATTCGGTCATTTCGTGGGGGACATGACGCTCTGCTCGATCGCAGATCGTCTGCGCCAATGCGTGCGCGCGAAGGACGCCGTGTTTCGTCTGGGCGGAGACGAGTTTGCGATCATCCTCGAGGGGATCGCAGGTGACGACGTGCGGCAGGTGGCGGCGCGGATCGACGATGCGATGCGCGAGCCTTTTGTGCTGGCGATGCAAAATGCAGCCACGCTTTCGCTCAGTGTCGGGCATGCCGTTTTCCCCGACGACGGGACAAACACTGCTACGCTGGTCCATCTGGCCGATGAGCGCATGTATGCAGCCAAAGGGAGGATCAATGGTCGCTGAGTTGCTCCGAAATGTCATCAGGATGGCTCTTGCCGTTCCCTTGTTTCTCAGTCTGGCCGCGTGTGCCACCATGCCCGAGCGGGTTGGCTTCACTGCACGACAGATCGAAGTTCTCGAGGGAGCGGGGTTCAGGCCGGTCGGGTCCGGGTATGAGCTGGGGATCAATAACCGGGTGTTGTTCGGGTTCGACAGCGCGGGGATTGTCCCCGAAACGACAACGATGCTGGCCGGGCTTTCGAGACAGCTGTTGGATGCCCAGATCTACGGCGCGGGTATCGTAGGACACACCGATGCGGTTGGCGAGGACGCATATAACATCAGGCTCTCGCGATCGCGCGCCGAAGCGGTTCGCGATGCGCTGATCGCCGGGGGAATGGACCCGTCGCGGATGAGGGTTGACGGGTTGGGGGAATCCGATCCGATCGAATCCAACGAGACCGAGACCGGGCGCATGCAGAACCGCCGCGTTGTGATCATCGTCACCCCGGCGGATGCACTTCCGGTACCGCGCTAATCGGTCCCGGCAGGACCCACAGTCATCATCGGGCGATTGAAGCCACGGTTTGTGCTCCTATCTCGCCAGCACGCAAAACACCGACTGCCTCTTGCGCAGTGCCCCGCCGTTCATTAGGGCGACAGGGAAAGTTTCAACCCCAGGTTCAAGAGGGAATTTATGAGCGATACCGCCGACCGCGTGCAGAAGATTGTCGTCGAGCATCTTGGCGTCGAGGCCGACAAGGTCACCCAGGAAGCCAGCTTCATCGATGATCTTGGCGCAGACAGCCTCGACATCGTCGAACTGGTGATGGCCTTCGAGGAAGAATTCGGCGTGGAAATCCCCGATGACGCAGCCGAGAAGATCGCCACCGTCGGCGATGCGACCAAGTACATCGAAGAGCACAAGGGCTGATTGGCCCGTTCCCGCCGTGCTCGCCTGAGTGCAGGCGGGACCAGACAGGCCCGACCCGGATGCGGGCCGGGCCTGTTGCATTTTGACGGAGAATTGCATGCGCCGCGTCGTCGTTACCGGACTTGGCCTCGTCACCCCGTTGGGCGGTGACGTCGAAACCACGTGGAATAATCTCATCGCAGGCAAGAGCGGGGCAGGGCCGATCACCCGCTTCGATACCGCCGATCACAAGTGCAAGATAGCCTGCGAGGTGAAACCGGCGGACCATGAGTATGGCTTCGATCCGGACAAGCGCGTCGACCACAAGGTCCAGCGCCAGGTCGATCCCTTCATCATCTACGGCATCGACGCCGCCGGTCAGGCGCTCGAAGATGCCGGCCTTGTCGACATGGACGACGATCTCAAGCTGCGCACCGGCTGCTCGATCGGTTCGGGCATCGGCGGGCTTCCGGGGATCGAGAGCGAATCGATCGTCCTGCACGAACGCGGCCCGGGCCGCGTCTCGCCGCACTTCGTCCACGGCCGCCTGATCAACCTCATCAGCGGGCAGGTGTCGATCAAATACGGGCTGATGGGCCCGAACCATGCGGTCGTCACCGCCTGTTCCACCGGCGCGCACTCGATCGGAGACGCAGCACGGATGATCAAGGATGGCGATGCCGACGTGATGCTGGCAGGCGGCGCGGAATCGACCGTCAACCCGCTCGGCGTGGCGGGCTTCGCGCAGGCGCGTGCGCTCAATATGAGCTTCAACGACCGGCCGACCGAGGCGAGCCGCCCCTACGACAAGGGCCGGGACGGCTTCGTGATGGGCGAAGGCGCGGGCGTGGTGGTGCTCGAGGAATACGAGCACGCCAAGGCGCGCGGTGCGAAGATCTACGCCGAGGTGGTCGGTTACGGCCTGTCGGGCGATGCCTATCACGTCACCGCGCCGCATCCCGAAGGCAAGGGTGCCGAACTTGCGATGCGGATGGCGCTGCGCAAGGCGGGCATGGAGCCGTCGGATATCGATTACATCAACGCACATGGCACCTCGACCATGGCCGATACCATCGAGCTGGCTGCGGCAAAGCGCGTATTCGGTGACGATCTGGGCGGTGCCTCGATGAGCTCGACCAAGTCCGCGATCGGTCACCTGCTGGGCGGCGCGGGCGCGGTGGAATCGATTTTCTGCATCCTTGCGATGCGCGACCAGATCGTCCCCCCGACGCTCAATCTCGACGATCCGGACGAGGGCACCGAAGGGGTAGACCTGGTCCCGCACAACGCCAAGCGGCGCGAGGTGAAGGCGGTGCTCAACAACAGCTTCGGCTTCGGCGGCACCAATGCATCGCTGGTGTTGAAGAAGGTCGACTGACCATGGCGCGCGGGTTGCGGCGCATCGTTGGCGTGTTGATGCTCCTCGGCCTGATTGCCGCAGGCTGGTTCGCCTATGGCTGGTACGGCGCAGCGGAGGTCGAGCAAGACGTCAACTTCGTTGTCCCTTCGGGCTCCTCGCTCACCTCGGTCGCGCAGGAACTGGAAGACAAGGGCCATATCGCCTCGGCCGAAGCCTTTCTGCTCCGCGCGAAGATCTTCGGCGGCGGCGATCCGGTGCAGGCAGGCGAGTTCGAACTCAAGGCCGGGATGAGCCAGGCCGACATGCTGACTGCGTTCCAGACCGGCGATGTCATCCGGCGCTTCGTCACCATCCCCGAAGGCATGCCGTCGATCCTCGTCTATGAAAAGCTGATGGCCGAGCCGCTGCTGACAGGGGAGATCCCGGTTCCGGTCGAAGGTTCGGTGCTGCCCGATACCTACGATTTCGAGCGCGGCGAGGACCGGGCCAAGGTGCTCGCCCGCATGCAGGCGGCGATGCAGAATTTCCTCGCCGAAGCCTGGCCCAAGCGGGTACCGGGCATCGCGGTCGACAATGTGCGCGATGCGGTGATCCTTGCCTCGATCGTCGAGAAAGAAACCGGCGTTCCGTCCGAACGGCGGATGGTCGCGGGTCTCTATTCGAACCGGGTCAAGAAGGGCATGTTCCTCCAGGCCGACCCGACGATCATCTATCCGATCACCCAGGGCAAGCCGCTCGGGCGCCGTATCCGCAAATCGGAGATCGCCGCGATCAACGACTACAACACCTATTCCATGCCCGGCCTGCCCAAGGGCCCGATCACAAATCCCGGCCGCGAGAGCATCGAGGCGGTGCTCAACCCGGCGAAGACCGAAGCGCTCTACATGGTCGCCGACGGGACCGGAGGCCATTCCTTCAACACCGATCTCGGCGCGCACGAGGCGGCGGTCGATCGCTGGCGCGCGCTGCGGCGCGAACGCGGCGAAATGTGACCGGGCAGGGCGACCGCGCTCCACTGATCGTCACGGCGCTGCTGCCGA
>JBGSPZ010000237.1:0-4916 GCA_041738375.1 Parerythrobacter sp.
TGTACGACATCCGCAAACGCCGAACCCCCACCCCCCAGCCCCTCCCCATGGGGAGGGGAGTTAGGCCCGGCTCAGCATGCGCAGCTATTCGAACGCCGCGCCGACATGCGCCGAACTGCGCTGCGCCTCGGTGATCGCGCCGACCAGCTTGACCAGCATCATAACCGCCGTTGCGAACAGCAGAGAGACGAAGCTGCTGAGGGCGAATTCCATCCACAGCGGGGCATATATGATGAGATTGGTCAGCTCGTTCACCGCCAGCTTGAAGATCAGCGCGCACTGGATGAAGAACCCGACCATATAGGCGGTCCACCAGGCGAACACATCGTCCACGCCTGAATGCGCGTGCTCCGGGATCTCGCCATGGCTGCGGTTGTAGAGTTCGCGCATCGCGCGGAACGGCACCACCAGGTTGAGGAAGGGCACGAAATAGCTGCCGACCGCCCAGCCGGGGGAATGATCCATCGGCACGCCCTGCTCGACGATATTGGCGTGCGCGCGGTATATCCATACCAGCGACATGATCATGAAGGCGAGGGCGCTGAGCAGCCAGAGAATGGCGAGGCCGATGGAAAGAAAGGTCAGCGTGAACAGCTGCGTCATGTTTTCGGTTTCGCCGCCCGCCATCACCACGATCTCGTCGGGCGGCTTGAAGGTGATGTAGCCGGTCAGCCCGACCAGAAGCAGCGTCAGAACGACGAAAGTCCAGCCGATGAACCTGACCACCTTGGCGCGGAAGGCCAGGCTGTCGAGCGCCTGCGACGCGTTCATGCGCACACCGCTGTGCGACTGGCTTCGATGCTCACGATTGCGACCCCCGAACGAGAAAACCCCCGCGCGTTATGCGCAGGGGTCTCCCTTGGGGCAAGCCCCAGAATGTGACCGCTCAGGCCGCGAGCGCGGCGGTCACCGGCAGGCGGGCCTGCAGCGATCCAGGCAGGACCTCTACCACCATGCGGCGGATCGGGCTCCAGAAGGCGCTCAGCGTGAGCAGCGCCGAACCGATCACCAGCGCGGTAAGCGCGACATTCAGTTCCACCGCGCCGAAGCGGTCGAACAGGAAGGTCAGCGCGACCAGCACATAGGCCAGCGCCGAAACCAGCAGCGCGCGCCGGTCGATCGCCAATGCGACGAGGCCGAACAGCACATAGACCGCGAGCACCGCAACCGCACCGCCCAGGCCGACCGAATTGCCGTCGGTCACGCCCAGCCAGTGGAAGATCGGATGCGCGATCATCGGGGCGGCGAGCAGGTGAAGCCAGAAGGCCACATCGCTGCGGCGGGTCTGCCGCTCGCGGTCGCTGGTGTCCCACCGCATGGCGAAGGCGAAGATCGCGATACCAAGCAGGAAGACCATCGGGATGATCGTCGCTTCCGGGTTCTGGATGTTGTCCGGGCCGATCGACGTCACGACCAGCGCGATGGTGGTGACGGCGATCGCGCCGGCCCCCGCTGCGACGGTGATCGGAACCATGAAGCGGCGCCAGTGGAGGAATGCTGCTCCCGCGGTGGCGAGCGCGGCACCCGCCACCAGCAGCCCGGCAAGCGTCTGGTTGGTGTTGCCGAAGTCGTCGCCGCTGAAGGCCATCACGATGAAGCCGAGCAGGCAGGCGAAGACTCCCCCGACGAAGGCGAGCAGCAGCACGATGCTGGGCAGCGCCATGCGCCGCTTGCGGGTGAAGAACTCGGCCATCGCCCATGCGGCGGCGGCGACGAAGGCCCCGGCGAAGGGCGGCGGGCCGTCGAGATTGGGCGTCAGCGCCTGGCCGATGCCCGCCATTGCCACCAGCAGCAGCACCGCCGCGATGGTGACGAAAATGTCGTTGAAGCTGTTGATCAGCCTGAAGTGCTCCTCGTCGCCCGAGGGTGCCAGTCGAGCCTCGCGTACGGAGTTGCGCAAGGCCTCGGCCGTGTCGGCGTTGATCGCCCCGCTTGCCACCGCATTGCGCAGGTCGTCTTCGGTATACATCGGGTGTATCTCCTCCCCTGTGATCGGGAGGGGATAAGCTTGGTGTGTTAGTGTGTCAACACGGCAAAGCGTTGCTAAACCTCTTCAGGGGTATCCGGCGGACGCTCCCATGCGATCAGTTCGAGGCCAGGAACATCGAGAAAATCGCGCCCGTTGAGGGTCGCCAGCGGAATGGCATGCGCCAAGGCGGTAGCAGCAGTCATACGGTCGGCGATCTTACGCCGCGAAAATTCAACGCTCGCGACAATCGCCTGGTATCTTGCGAATTCTTCCATTCCGAATGGCTGGGTTTCCACAAAGGTGAGCAACGAAGCGAGCGCGGCCTTGCGCTTGACGGCCCAGCGGGGATCGCGATTCAGCCCATTTTCAAGCTCGATCCGCGTCATCATGGAGATGTACAGCGGTGCTGAGAGCGTTGGCACCATTTCTTCGACCCAGGCGTCCCCGTCGCGAAGATGAATCGCAACATCGGTGTCGATCAGCGTCGCCAAAGGTTCAAAGGCCGGGGCGCTCGGGAAATTCGATCGGTTCCCGCTTCTGGATATAGGATGGTTTGGGCAAGGCTTTCAGCGCTTCGAGCCCAGCCAACATGGCCGCGCGATCCTGCTCGGCGTCGCGGATCACGCGCAGGGTGACGACATCGCCCGCGCGATCGAGCTCCAACTCCACCCCTTCGGGAATACCGAAGCCCTTCGGAAGCCGCACGGCAACGCTGTTGCCGGACTTGAACGTCCTGGTGTGAACTGCCTTGATCATGGGGCGTATATACGGGATATACGCCCCGATCGCAAGATCAGCCGCGTGCCGAGCTCGGCCCGGTGCCGGTGACCTTCTGCATCGCGCGCAGGATGTTGCCCGACTGCTCGCTGCCGCTCTGCGGGGCGGTGAGATTCGAGAACTCGCCGATCTTGTCCCAGTTGGCGGCGAAGCCTTCAACGGTGCGCTCGCCTTCGGGCAGCCACACGGCGTCGTTCATCACCGTCCACGACGAATGGTAGCCGCCTGCACCTGCACCAACGATGGCGTTGGTCGGCGCATCCTCGCTGACGAGGAACAGCGCGGCAGGGACCACGTTGACCGGATCGAACAGCTTGAAGGCTTCTTCGGGGAACAGGTCTTCGGTCATACGGGTGCCCGCGACGGGCGAAAGCGTGTTGACCTTGATGTTGTACTTCGCGCCTTCGAGCTGGAGCGTCTTGGTCAGGCCGGCGAGGCCGAGCTTGGCGGCACCATAGTTGGCCTGGCCGAAGTTGCCGAACAGGCCGGTGCTGCTGGCGGTCATCAGGATGCGGCCATAGGCCTGCTCGCGGAAGGTTTCCCAGCACGCCTTGGTGACGAAGGCCGAGCCGGTCAGGTGGACCTTGAGCACGAACTCGAAATCGTCGGGCGTCATCTTGACGAAGGTCTTGTCGCGCAGCACGCCGGCGTTGTTGATCAGCACATGGACGCCGCCCCACTTCTGCTTGGCGTCGGCGACCATCTTTTCCATCTGATCGTATTCGGTGACGCTGCCGCCGTTCGACATGGCTTCGCCGCCCATCGCCTCGATTTCCTCGACCACCTTCAGCGCCATGTCCGAATGGCCGGTGCCGTCGCGCGCGCCACCGAGATCGTTGACCACAACCTTCGCACCGCGCCGTGCGAGTTCGAGCGCATATTCGCGGCCCAGCCCGCCGCCCGCACCGGTGACGATGGCAACCTTGTCCTTGAACGAAATGGTCATGGCGTAATCCTCCTGATCGGGCCGTTGCGGCCTTACGTTTGCGTAAATCAGCGCGCGGGTTGGCAGTTTCGCGCGATGGTTGCAACCACCTGCGCGGCAATCCGCGATTCCGTAAGGTTATGCTGCGTTGGTTACAGCGCGCGGAGGGCCGGAATAAGGCCGTCGAACGAATCGATCACCGCGTCGCCCCCCAGCTCGTGCGGAGGCTTGTCGCAATAGCCATAGGCCGCGACGACGACCGGGACCTGCGCCGCGCGCGCCGCCGCAACATCGTAGGAACTGTCGCCCACGAAAACGAACCGTCCGCCTCCGCACCGCTCGCACGCAGCGAGCACCGGATCGGGCGCAGGCTTGGCGATGAAGGTGCCGTCGGGACCCTTGCCCAGGCTGTTGCCGCCGATGATCGTCACGAACCGCTCGGCGAGGCCGAGCTGCGTCAGGATCGAGCGGGCGAACTCTTCGAACTTGTTGGTCACCACGGCGGTTTTCACGCCCAGCTTGTCGAGCGCGTCGAGCGCTTCCAGCGCGCCGGGATAGGGGCGCGAATGCACCGCGTTGTGCTCCGCATAGTAGGCCAGCATGGCCTTGTAGAGCGGGCGGAATTCTTCTTCGGGCAGACCTCCCTGCGCGTCGACCGCGCGCTGAAGCATGATCTTCGCCCCGCCGCCTATCAGATCCTTCGAACTGTCGACCGGAACAGGATCGAAGCCGCCCAGCTCCAGCGCGTGGTTCACCGCAGCGCCGAGATCGCGAAAGGTGTCGAGCAAGGTGCCGTCGAGATCGAAACCGACGGCGTCGAAAGGAAATGCTGTCATGCACCTGCGGTGGCTGATGGTTCTTCAATCCGCAAGCATTTGCTGGCATGGGGCCTTGCATGAAACCATTCGCCGCCGTCATCCTCGCCGCGGGCAAGGGCACCCGCATGAAATCGGACCTGCACAAGGTACTCCACCCGATCGCCGGACGCGCGATGATCGACCATCTGATGGCCTCGGTCGATGCGCTCGAACCGGCGCACAAGGTGGTGGTCGTCGGGGCAGGGCGCGAACAGCTCGAAAGCGCGCTGGGCGACCGGGCGAAGACCTGCCTGCAGGAACCGCAGCTCGGCACCGGCCATGCGGTGCAACAGGCGCAAGCGCAGCTGGCGGGCTTCGAGGGCGATGTGCTGGTCATGTATGGCGATGTGCCCTTCGTGCGCGCGGCGACAATGCAGGCGATGCTCGA
>JBGSPZ010000260.1:0-3051 GCA_041738375.1 Parerythrobacter sp.
AGATCGAGCATCGCGGCATAGCGCAGCAACCGCAGCATGACGCCCGAATCGGCGATCCACTTGCGACCGGTCGCAACCCCCCGCGCCCCGGCTTGCTTCATAAGGCCGATCTCGGCCAACTCGATGCCCGCCAGCCCGCGCGTCGCGGCGGCGAGCGGGTGGACCCACAGATCGGGCTTGCCGCTTTTGGCTATGTAGGAAACCCGGCTCGGCAGGTCGAGCGGCGGCGACTGGTCGGGCATCAGCGCGGCGCGGGTGATACCGCCGAAATGAAACGCCGGCTTGTCTACCGCAAACACACCGAAATCAACCAGCCCCGGTGCGACCAGTTGCCCTTTGGCGTCGAGCACATCGTCGCCGTCATGCGAGGCAACACCTGCGCCGATGGCGCCAATCCGGCCATCGACCAGCCGCAATGCCCCATCGAACACCCCCTCGGGCGTGACCAGCCTGCCGCGGGTGATGGTCAGTGGTCGCGCCTGTTTCATAGCCACTCCCCATCGTTCCAGCCTGATATGCCTCGTGCCCTGCGGGTCAGCACATCGAGCGCGGCCATACGGATCGCAACGCCCATCTCCACCTGCTGGGTGATGATCGAGCGATCGAGCATGTCGGCCACGTCGCTGTCGATCTCGACCCCGCGGTTCATCGGCCCCGGATGCATCACCAGCGCCTGCGGTGCGCAGCGGTCGAGCCGCTGTTTCGTCAGGCCGTAGAGGTGATGGTATTCGCGCGCCGAGGGAATGAACTGGCCATTCATCCGTTCAGTCTGGAGCCGCAACATCATCGCCACGTCGGTGCCCGCAAGCGCGGCGTCGAAATCATGGAACGGAACCGCCCCCATCGCTTCGACACCCTCGGGCATAAGTGCGGGCGGCGCGCACAACCGCACCGTTGCGCCCAGCGCGGTCAGGCACAGGATGTTGGAACGCGCGACGCGGCTGTGCAGGATGTCGCCGCAGATCGTCACCACCAGCCCGGTAAAATCTTCGCTCGCATGTCCGCGCTCTGCCAATGCGTGTCGCAGCGCAAGCGCATCGAGCAGGCCTTGCGTCGGATGCTCGTGCTGCCCGTCGCCTGCATTGAGCACGGGACAATCGACCTTGCTCGCGATCAGCTCCACCGCCCCGCTCGAGCCATGCCGGATCACGATCGCATCGGCGCGCATGGCGTTCAATGTGATCGCGGTGTCGATCAGCGTTTCGCCCTTCTTCACGCTCGATTGCGCGGCATGCATGTTGACCACATCTGCGCCAAGCCGCTTGCCCGCGATTTCGAAACTCAGCAGCGTGCGGGTTGAATTTTCGAAGAAGGCATTGATGATCGTCAGGCCTGCCAGCGCATCGCAATGTTTGCCGGCCTTGCGGTTGAACTCCACCCATTGTTCGGCTTCGGCGAGCAGATAGAGGATTTCATGGCGCTCGAGCCGGGAAATGCCGAGCAGATCGCGGTGCGGGAAGGCCCTCCGGCCCGCAGGAAAGCGGCCGGGCGGCGTAGGGATCGGCATCGATGTCATTAAAGGGGGGCTGTTAGTCGAGTGAAGTCAGCCGCTCAAGCGGTTTCGACTGGTATCGCCGCACCGGGCACCCTAACTGGAGTCCCGAGGGACTGAACGAGCGACGGGATCATCGATGGCATTTGCAGGCAAGGTGTGGCGACTTCTGGTCGGGATCAAGGACGGGCTCAGCCTGATCTTCCTGCTGCTGTTCTTCTCGCTGCTGTTTGCGATCCTGACCGCGCGGCCCAGCCCGGCACAGGTGCGCGACGGGGCGCTGCTGATCGAACTCGACGGGGTCGTGGTCGAGGAAAAGTCACAGGTCGATCCATTTGCCGCACTGCTTTCCGGTGAACAGCCGCTGGGCGAATACCAGGTGCGCGACCTCGTCCACGCGATCGATGCTGCGGTCGAGGACGACCGGGTCAAGGCGGTGGTGCTCGACCTGTCGAAATTCATGGGCGGCGGACAGGTCCACCTGCAGGAAATCGGCGAGGCGCTCGACCGGGTGCGCGCGGCGAAGAAGCCGGTGCTGACCCATGCGGTGGCCTATGGCGACGACGCGATGCAGCTGGCCGCGCATGCCAGCGAAGTGTGGGTCGATCCGCTGGGTGGGGCGATGATCGCCGGCCCCGGCGGCTCGCGGCTGTATTACGCCGCGCTGCTCGACAATCTCAACGTCAATGCGCGGGTCTACAAGGCCGGTACCTACAAGTCGGCGGTCGAACCCTATTCACGCGATTCGATGTCGCCCGAAGCGCGCGAGAATTACGAACAGCTCTATGGCGCGCTGTGGGAAGAGTGGCAGGCCAACGTCAAAAAGGCGCGCCCCAAGCTCGATCTCGATCGGGTGACCAAGAGCCCCGTCGAATGGGTCGAGGGCGCGCGCGGCGACCTGTCGAAGGCGGCGATTGACGCCGGGCTGGTCGACAAGCTGGGTGACCGCATCGCTTTCGGCAAGCGGGTCGCCGCCATTGCCGGCGAGGACGACTGGGATCCCAAGCCCGGTTCCTTCGCGCACACCGAACTTGATCCATGGCTGGCCGACAATCCGCCCGAAACGCCCGGTTCGACCATCGGCGTGGTGACCATTGCGGGTGAGATCGTCGATGGCGATGCCGGCCCTGGTACCGCAGGCGGCGAGCGGATCGCCCAACTGCTCGACGATGCGTTGGAGCGCGATTTCAAGGCGCTGGTGGTCCGCGTCGATTCCCCCGGCGGCTCGGTGATGGCCTCCGAGCAGATCCGTCTGGCGATCCTGCGCCACAAGGCGAACAAGATCCCGGTCGCGGTGTCGATGGCCAATGTCGCGGCGAGCGGCGGATACTGGGTTGCGACCCCGGCCGACCGGATATTTGCCGAGCCCGAGACGATCACCGGCTCGATCGGCATCTTCGCAGTCATCCCGACCTTCGAGCGCGCCGCCGCAGAGTGGGGCGTGACCGGTGACGGGGTGCGCACCACGCCGCTCTCCGGCCAGCCCGACCTGATCTCCGGCTTCACGCCCGAGGTGGACGCAATCCTGCAAGCCTCGATCGAGGACGGCTATCGCGATT
>JBGSPZ010000359.1:0-2252 GCA_041738375.1 Parerythrobacter sp.
AGCGCCGCCGGCAAGCATGTGATCGTGATCGGCGGCGGCGACACCGGCAGCGACTGCGTCGGCACGAGCAACCGGCAAGGTGCGGCCTCGGTCACCCAGCTCGAGATCATGCCCAAGCCGCCGGAGAGGGAAGACAAGGCGCTGACCTGGCCCGACTGGCCGCTCAAGCTGCGCACGTCCTCCAGCCACGAGGAAGGGGCGACACGTGACTGGTCGGTGCTGGCAAAGCGGGTGATCGGCGAAGGCGGCGAAGTGACCGGGCTCGAATGCGTGCGCATCGAATGGCGGGACGGCAGGATCGAGGAAATCGAAGGCAGCGAGTTCGTGCTCGAGGCCGACCTGATCCTGCTGGCGATGGGTTTCACCGGGCCGAAGCGGCGCGGGCTGCTCGACAAGGCCGGTGTGGCGCTGGACGCGCGCGGGAATGTCGCCGCAAACACCGACGACTATGCCACCAGCGAAGCGCAGATCTTCGCCTGCGGCGACATGCGGCGCGGGCAAAGCCTGGTGGTATGGGCAATCCGCGAAGGGCGGCAATGCGCCCGCGCGGTCGACGAGGCGCTGATGGGTGTGACCGATTTGCCGCGATAGCTTGCGCCCGAGCCCGATTGTCGCCTTCTTACAATGCCGCAGATGGGCGCGGGTCCAGATCGTTTCTGCAGGTCGAAGCACAATCAGTGCCGACAAAGGGGTCGTCTGGGATGGGTTCGCACTTTACCAAACGCGTACAGGCCGGAGTCGCGTGCCTTGCGAGCGCCCTGGCACTCGTCGCAACACCGGCCAGCGCCGAAAACGGGGCCGATACCGGAGCCGACGCAGCGACCGCATCCGATGCGCCTGTCCAACAGAACCTGCCGACCCCCCAGCCGACTACGCGCGAGCGGATCGACGCGCTGCCGCAGGCCCCGGCAAAGGTCGCACCGCCGGATCCGGTTGCGCTGCGTGTCACCGCCTCGCAATTCCTCGACCTGCCGGTGGCGGGCGATGCCGCAGAGACGCTGCGCTATGGCGGCAAGATCGATCTCTATCTCGACCTCAAGGGCAGCGCTTTCGGCCTCGACGACAGCATCAAGCTGCATGTCCACCCCGAATTCAAATATGGCGAAAGCGCCAATGGCGCGATCGGGCTGATCCCGGCCAATACCCAGCTGTTCTATCCCGGCGACGGCGACGTGTTCGACCTGTCGGTCAATGTCACGAAGACATGGAAGAGCGGCACCAGCCTGACCGTGGGCAAGGTCAATATCCTCGACATCGCAACCCAGCTGCCGGTGTCGGGCGGCGGCGGGCACGAGGGGTTCCAGAACCTCGCCATGGCGCTGCCGCCGAGCGCGATCGTGCCCGGTTCGATCACCGGCGCGCTGCTAAACGTGCCGACCAAGAAGGCGCTGTTCCGCCTGTGGGTGTTCGATCCGGTCTCGTCCTCGCGCCAGACCGGGCTGGAGGATCCCTTCGGCAAGGGCGTCGCCTTCCTCGGTTCGGTCACCTTCCCGGTGAAGCTGGGCGGCAAGCGCGGCTATTACGCGATCAAGCTGGCGGGCTCGACCCGCAGCGAGATCGCCGCCGAATCGCTCCCCGCGGTGCTGGTCCCCGCCCCCGGTTCGAGCTTCGGCAACCGCAAGGGCGAGTTTAGCGCGACACTCGCCTTCGCGCAGTTGCTCACCGAATATGCCGATGCGCCGGGCAAAGGGATCGGTGTGTTCGGGCAGGTGTATTTCTCCAACGGCGACCCGACCTTCCTCGACCGCAGCGGTTTCATCGGCATCGCGGGCAACCCGCGCTTCCGCGTGCAGGACAAATTCGGCGTGGCCTATTTCCGCTATTCGATCACCGACGACCTGGTCGATGTCCTGCGCACCCGCCTGCCGCTGGAGGACGAAGAGGGGGTCGAGGCGTTCTACACCTACGGCCTGAGCAAGGCGCTGCGCCTCACCGCCGATGTGCAAGTGATCGACAGCGCGATCGCCTTCCGCGATCTCGGCGTGACCACGAGCCTGCGGCTGACCGCGAGTTTCTAGGGGGTCTCGGCCAGAGCAGCAGCTTCGGCGGGGCAATCGAAATTCTCGGTGGCGACGCTGGCGAGGCTCTCCGCTTCGCGTTTCGCCGCGTCGAGATCGGCGCGGAACGCCGGATCGGCCATCAGCCGGGCGAAGGTGGCCGCAGCGATCACCTGCCCTTCCTCGACATCGCTGGTCCAGTGGACATTGCACACCGCGCGGCTGGTGCCATAGGCGCGGCCCCGCGCGACCAGC
>JBGSPZ010000403.1:0-2495 GCA_041738375.1 Parerythrobacter sp.
CCCGCCGGCTTCGGCGCGGTCGAGGTCGAGCCACACCGGTGCGCCATAGGGCACAAAGTTGGGATCGACCGCGACCGAGCTGCGCCCGCGCACCGGTACGCCGAGCGAGCCCAATGGCCCGTCGCCGGTCAGCACCTTGAAGAACACCCAGCTCTCGTTGAGCCGCATCAGCGCGCTGCCCTCCTCAGGGTTCTCGCGGATATATTGCATGATGCCCTGCATCGAGCCCGAGTACTGCCCCGGCCCGGTCCCGAGCAGACCGCGCTCGCGCATCACCCCGCCGATCCCGGTGTAGCTGTGCCCGTTCTGCCCGGCATAGCCGATGCGGATCACCTCGCCCTCCGGCGTTATCAACCGGCCCGAGCCCTGGATCTGGAGGAAGAAGAACTCGACCGGATCGGCCGCCCAGCCGATTTCCAGCCCGCGCCCGGCGAGCGCGCCGTCCTCGATCTCGGCGCGGGTGTAATAATCGGTGCAACGTCCGTCGGGCAGCTTGCGGCTGAGCGGCGGGTTGCCGGTGCGCTCGCTTTCCGGGATGTCGTCGCGCCAGCAGCGGACGAGGTCCGCCGGCATGGCATAGACCGGTTCGTCGTATCCGGCACGGCGGGTGCGCGATCCGGCGATCTCGGGTTCGAAATAGCCGGTCGCGAATGCCTCGCCGGTGCCGATTCGCACGGGTTCGAAATTGTCGGCGAAAAACCGCCGCGGATCGCCGGAGAAGTCGCGCGCCGCGGCGCAGACCCCTTGCCAGTCTGCCGGAGTGGTCAGGCCCGAACGGTCATCGCGCCGCTCGGCATAGCTGCACGATTCGCGAAATGAAGCCAAAGCGCTTTGGGCGTCGCTGCGGTCCATTCCCAGTCCGCCGACGCTGCCAATGCTGCTGGCACCGAGCAGCGCAGCGGTGGTTGCCGCAGCGGGCGGGGCGATGCCAGGTCCGGGCTTGGGAACGACGGTGCACGACGCCAGCAGAGCCGCAGCGCCAAGGGTGATCAGGCGCTGCGCCAATACGGCCATCGGAGAATCAGCCTTCGTCGGTCTCGTCGAGCTGCCAGTTGGGGTCGTTCGCCTTCACGTCGCGCATGAAGGTCCAGACATCGCGGCTCTCGATCGCATCGACCAGCGAACCGGCAATCACATTGCCTTCCCGGTCGCGGGTGACGGCGGCGATATCGGCGACAAATCGCACCGAAACACGCGCCATACGCCCATCGAGCGACGCGCTGTCGATCACCGCTTCCTCGATCCGCACCAGCCGGTTGTCGAGCAGCTCGCCTGCCGCTTCGCGCTGCGTGATCGCGGCATCGAAGCTGGCGTAGACATCGTCGTCGCACAATTCGCGCAAAGTCTCGCGGTCGCCCGCCCAGAACGCTTCGAGCACCATGGCATAGGCACCCTTCGCCCCTTCGAGGAAAGCGGTGATGTCGAACCGGCGATCTGCCGCGGCAATCGCGCGCACACCCTGCTCGACCGCAGGCAGCACGCCCGGCATCGGCGGCACATATTGCGGCGCGGCGGGCTGCAGCGACCGCTGCGTCACCGGAGGCGGCGAGGCAGTGGGATCGAAGCGGGTCGGAATCGATTCCTCCTCGTGCTCGGCACGGCGGCCCAGCACCGAATAGAGCCGCATCCCGAGGAATGCGGCGATCATGGCGAGGATGACGATCTCGACTATCACTTGGTTAACCTGTCCACTTTCCGGCGGATTTATGTCCCGAAGCCCGCCTGTTTGCTACCTGCCTTAAATAGGAAAGGATTACAAATGAACAACGCCTGTGCGGCGCACGGATGACCGCAAGGCGTGGCCGCTCTGCCGCAGTCACGGGATTGCACGCGTGGTGCATTGCGGGCGCGCGCGCGGAGTGCTAGGCGCGCCGCCGAAAACCCGCATTGCGGGTGGGTCCCATCAGACACACGAAACCGAAAGACGATACCGATCATGGCCGAAGAAGGCGACATCCTCACCGACCTCAACCTCGATCCTGCACCCAACGGCCCTGCACCCAATGGCGAAGACACCGGCCCGGTTGCCGGGGTGATCTCGCAATATATCAAGGATATGTCGGTCGAGAACCCCAACGCGCCCGAGGCCTATCAGTGGCAGGACCCGCCGCAAATCGACCTGCAGTTCAACATCGGCGCGAACCCGGTCAACGACGAGATCCACGAGGTCGAACTCAAAATCAACGTCAACGCCAAGTGCGAGAAGGGCAGCATCTACCTGATCGAGCTGTCCTATTGCGGCCTCGTCGGCATGCGCAACCTGCCGGAGGAACAGGCGCACGCCTTTCTCTACGCCGAAGCGCCGCGCCTGCTGTTTCCCTTCGCGCGCCGTGTCATCGCCGATGCCTCGCGCGATGCCGGCTATCCGCCGCTGACGATCGATCCGATCGATTTCAACGGCCTCTATGCCCAGCGCATCCAGGCGCAGCGCGCGCAGCAGATGGCCGAGCAGACCCCGGCCGGCGAAGCCTGAGCCTGCGCCTGATCGACGGGCG
>JBGSPZ010000417.1:0-5441 GCA_041738375.1 Parerythrobacter sp.
ACCGGAGAGGATTTCACCTTCGGCAAAGCGCGCGGCGGGAACGTCGAGGTTCTGCGCGAAGTCGGCGCGAAGCACGGGATCGAGGCGCGAGTCATCGGCCCGGTCGACGATGGCGGTGAAGTGGTCTCCTCCAGCCGCATCCGCGACGCGCTGCGGGCAGGCGACCCGCAGGAAGCCGCGCGACTGCTCACCCGCCCCTTCGCGATTCGCGGTATCGTCGAGCATGGCGACAAGCGTGGGCGCGAGATCGGCTATCCCACCGCCAATCTCTCGATCGAAGGCTATCTGCGCCCGCGTTACGGCATTTACGCGGTCACCGGGCGCATCCTCGCCACTTGCGAAACCTTGCAGGGCGCGGCGAACATCGGCATCCGACCCCAGTTCGAACCGCCCAAAGAATTGCTCGAACCCTATTTCTTCGATTTTTCGGGCGATCTATACGGCCAGGAAATCGAAGTCGCGTTCCACCATTTCCTGCGCCCCGAAGCCCGGTTCGATTCGCTCGACGCGCTGATGGAGCAGATGGAGCGGGACTGCGCGCAAGCGAAGCGATTGCTGGGGGGCTGATCGAATGAAGACATGGGGCCTGCGCATCGGCTTTGCCCTTGCCGTGGCATTCCTTGCGCTGACCGTGGTCAACGCCAGCTGGCTCGCGCCGGTGCCGCAGGGGAACGCCAAGCTGATCGCGCATCGCGGCGCGGGCGCGGTGGCGATTCCCGGCGACAGCGAATGTTCGGCGACGCGGATCGAGCCGCCCTATCACGACCATATCGAGAATACCTCGCTGGGCATTCGCCGGGCGATCGGGATGGGCTCGAAAATGGCCGAGGTGGATGTCGCCGCGACGCGGGACGGGCGGATCGCGATCTTCCGCGATGCCCGGCTCGATTGCCGGACCGACGGCAAGGGTCCGGTGCGCGAAAAGACCATGGCCGAGCTGAAGGCACTCGACATCGGCTATGGCTATACGGCGGACGGCGGCAAGACCTTCCCCTTGCGCGGGCTCGGTCGGGGCCTGATGCCCGATCTCGTCGAGCTGGTGCCGCAGCTGCCGATCTACACCGAGCTGGTCTACCACTTCCGCTCGAACAACCCGAGGGAAGCTGAGGCGCTGATTGCCGCGCTCGAGTCCTCGGGCCGCGATGTCGAGGGCGAAGGCGATGCCTTCTACGGCCCGCCCGCGCCGGTGGCAGAGATGGCCAAGCGTTATCCCAAGGCGTGGACCTGGACGCAGGCCGCCGCCGAGCAGTGCAGCTACGACTATGTGCTCTACGGCTGGACCGGCATTTTCCCCGACAGCTGCGAGAACGGGACGATGATCGTCCCGCTCGACCAGCAGTGGAAATACTGGGGCTTCCCCAACCGCCTGATCGCGCGGATGGAGGCGCATGGCGGGCGGATCATCGTGGTGGGGCCGGGTGAAGGCGACGGCGGGATGCCCGGGCTGACCCTGCCCGAACAGCTCGGCGAGATCCCCTCCAGCTTCAACGGCTATATCTGGATCGACGACGCCTGGACCATCGCGCCCTCGTACAGGCCCGTGCTCGACAGGCGGACCGAGCTGGAACGCGAAGCCGCCGCCGAAGCGATCAGTCGCCGGCGGGAGCGGGATTGAGCTCGCCCCCTCAAGGCCCGCGCGACGAAACGCTTTATCGCGGCGCGCAATTCGGTTAGCGGCGCAGGCCTATGTCCGAACCCGATAGCCCCCAGCGCGACTACCGCGATACGGTCTTTCTGCCGAAGACCGATTTTCCGATGAAAGCCGGCCTTCCGCAGAAGGAACCGGGCATTCTGGCGCGGTGGCAGGAGATCGGGCTGTACGACAAACTGCGCGAGGAGCGCGCCGGGCGCGAAAAATTCATCCTCCACGACGGCCCCCCCTACGCCAATGGCGACATGCATATCGGCCATGCGCTGAACCGCATCCTCAAGGACATGGTGGTGCGCAGCCAGACGCTGCTCGGCAAGGACGCGCCCTTCGTGCCCGGGTGGGACTGCCACGGCCTGCCGATCGAATGGAAGGTCGAGGAACAGTACCGCAAGGCAAAGCGCGACAAGAAGGAAGTCCCGCCGAAGGAATTCCGCGCCGAATGCCGCGCCTATGCGCAGGGCTGGGTCGATGTGCAGCGCGCACAGCTCAAGCGCCTCGGCCTGATGGCGGATTTCGACCATCCCTATCTGACGATGCAGTTCGAAAGCGAAGCCACGATCGTGGCCGAGCTGATGAAGTTCGTCGAGGCGGGCAACCTCTATCGCGGGTCGAAGCCGGTGATGTGGAGCCCGGTCGAGGAAACCGCGCTGGCCGAAGCCGAGGTCGAATACGAGGACATCGTCTCGACCCAGATCGACGTGGCGTTCGAGATCGTCGAGTGCCCGAACGTGCCGGAACTGGTCGGCGCGCACGCGGTGATCTGGACGACGACGCCGTGGACGATTCCGGTAAATCAGGCGATCGCCTATGGGCCGGAGGTTGAGTATGTCGCCTTCTTGACGGCGAGGGGTGAAGCAAGATTCCTTCAGCCTGGCGAGCCGGTGCCGATGATCGAGGATTACACCTATCTCATCGCGGCTCCGCTCGTTGAAGCCTTCCACAAGCGGCTTGAATTCTCGCTCCACGGCTTCCTGCGTGGGGAGGAGATTTGGCGCGGCAAAGGCGCAGACCTCGCCGGCACCCTCGCCCGACACCCCATGGCTGGACGCCTCCAGACCCCCCTCCCCTCGGGGGAGGGGCCGGGGGTGGGGGGTGCCACGGCTGCGGATGCCGAACACCCATCCCCAACCCCTTCCCTCAAGGGAAGGGGCTTTTACGAGCGGCTTCGTCCTTTCCTTCCCGGCGATTTCGTCACCACCGACAGCGGTACCGGCCTCGTCCATATGGCGCCCGATCACGGCGAGGACGATTTCGAGCTGTGCAAGGCCAACGGCCTGGAGCCGGTCTTCGCGGTTATGGACGACGGGCGCTATCGCGACGACTGGCCGTGGCTCGGCGGGAATGACGAGCGCCGCCGCAGCGTGATCAACAAGCCGTTCAACGCGCCCGAAGGCCCGATCTGTTCGGACCTGCGCGAAGCGGGTGCGCTGCTCGCCGCGAGCGAGGATTACCAGCATTCCTACCCGCATTCCTGGCGCTCGAAGGCCAAGGTGATCTTCCGCTGCACCGCGCAGTGGTTCGTGCCGATGGACAAGCCGCTCGACGTCGGCGATTTCGATGTTGCGGTTCCCGAAGGCTTCGGCGCAGCGGTGGCGCTATTCACTTCGAAGGACCATTCGACGCTGCGCGAGATCGACCGGGTCGAATTCTTCCCGCCCAAGGGCAAGAACCGGCTGCGTTCGATGGTCGAAGGGCGGCCCGACTGGGTGCTCAGCCGCCAGCGCGCCTGGGGCGTGCCGATCACGCTGTTCGTGCGTCCCGACGGTTCCTATCTGCAAGACCCGGCGGTCAACGCCCGCGTCGTCGCAGCCATCGCCAAGGAAGGCGTCGATGCGTGGGACGAGAGCCGCAAGGCTGAATTCCTCGGTCCCGACCACAACCCCGCCGACTTCGAGATGGTCACCGACATTCTCGACGTGTGGTTCGATTCGGGCTGCACCCATGCCTTCACGCTCGAAGGCGGCCGCTGGCCGGATCAGCGCTGGCCCGCCGATCTCTACCTCGAAGGCAGCGACCAGCATCGCGGCTGGTTCCAGTCGAGCCTGCTCGAAAGCAGCGCCACCCGCGGCCGCGCGCCCTATGATGCGGTGCTGACCCACGGCTTCACCATGGATGCCAAGGGCAAGAAGATGTCGAAGTCGCTCGGCAACACGATCGACCCGCTGAAGGTGATGCAGGAATACGGCGCGGACATCATCCGCCTGTGGGCTTTATCGGTCGATTTTACCGAAGATCACCGGATCGGCGACGAGATCCTGAAGGGTGTCGGCGACCAGTACCGCAAGCTGCGCAACACCTTCCGCTACATGCTCGGTGCGCTCGACGGTTATATCGGCGACCTGTCGGACACGACCGAAATTCCCGAGCTGGAACTTTACGTCCTCTCGCTGCTGGCCGATCTCGACGCGAAGATGCGCCAGGCGGTCGAGCAATATGATTACAACAGCTACACCCGCTTGCTGGTCGATTTCTGCAACGAGGACCTCAGTGCCTTCTTCTTCGATATCCGCAAGGACCGGCTCTATTGCGACGGCGCGGACGATCCGCAGCGCAACGCCTATCGCGCGGTGCTCGATATCCTGTTCCATGCGCTGGTCCGCTATGCTGCGCCGGTGCTGGTGTTCACGGCGGAAGAGGTGTGGCAGAGCCGCTATCCCGAGGATGGCGAGCAGGGCGGCAGCGTCCATTTGCTCGACTGGCCGAGCATCCCGCAGGTCGGGGTGGACACCGAACGCTGGGCGCAGCTTCGCGTCTTGCGCGACCGGGTGATGGAAGCGATCGAACCACTGCGGCGCGACAAGACCATCCGTTCCGGGCTCGAGGCCGATGTCGTGGTGCCCGCGAGCCTCGTGCCCGGCGGCTTCACCGATGCGCAGCTCGCCGAGCTGTTCATCACCGCGTCAGTCACGCGAAGCGATAGCGACGCGGTGACCGTGACGCGCACCACCGACCACAAATGCGGCCGCTGCTGGCGGCTGCTGCCCGAAGTCGCTGAAGACGGCGCGCTGTGCGCGCGGTGCGAGGAGGTCGTGAATGGATAGCTTCCTCTTTCGTCACCCTGAACTTGTTTCAGGGTCCATTTCTCCGCCAGCACCGCCTTCGCTTGGGGCAGCATGGATGCTGAAACAAGTTCAGCATGACGGTGAAAATCGATGATCAGCCAGCTCTTTGCTCGCAACCGCCTGATCGGCCTTGCGCTCGCCGCGCTGGTTTTCGTCGTGGACCAGTGGGTCAAGAAGATCGTCGATGTCGATCTCGCCATGCGGCTCGGCCAGACGATCGATCTGCTGCCCTTTTTCGACCTCACCCGGGTGCACAATTACGGTGTGTCGATGGGCATGTTCACCGCCACCAGTCCGGAAATGCGCTGGGGACTCGTCGCGGTGACCGCCGGCATAGCACTGGTGGTCACCGTATGGATTCTTCGCGAGAAGGCATTGGGCGATATCGCCGGACTCGGGCTTATCCTCGGCGGCGCGCTGGGCAATATCGTCGACCGGGTGCAATATGGCTATGTGCTCGACTATGCCGATTTCCATATCGGGGATTTCCGCCCGTTCCTGATTTTCAACATCGCCGATGCCGCTATCACCATCGGCGTCCTCATCATCCTTGCCCGCGCGCTGTTCATCCGCGATAAGCGCGAGGACGCAGAAACCGACCCGGCACAGGCCGCCCCGGAGAGCACGATATGACACTTTCGACCAAACTGATCCTGATCGCCGGCGGCAGCGCCCTGCTGGCAGCCTGCGGCAGCGGCGGCGGCATCCTCGGCCGTGAACGTCCGGAC
>JBGSPZ010000429.1:0-3402 GCA_041738375.1 Parerythrobacter sp.
CTATGGCGTGCGAATCGGCCTTGCGCGGCCAAGCCGGGCTTCCAGCGTTTGCTGCGCACGGCGGACAGCGTCGCCACATCGGCAGCGGCCATGGGCGCAGGGGGGCAAGAAGGGGTCAGGGGCATCGCGGAACGACTCATATGTTCCGCTTATGTTCCATATTCTCCGAGGTTGCAATTCATCCTTTCCGACTGTGCCCCGGGCGCAAGGTCCGGAACAGTCCACGATGTTGGAGGTTGCCAAGGTACAACCCAAGGAGACCCCCACATGACCCATCACGCCACCCCCGAAGAACTGAAGCAGAAGTTCTGGCGTTCGCTGGCGGATTCGCCGTTCCTGTTCCTCCAGCTCGACAGACGCTCGGACACTTCGGTGCCGATGTCCGCCCAGCTGGACAAGGATGCCAACAGCGCGATCTGGTTCTTCACCCAGAAGAACAGCAGCTTCGCCCAGCTCGGCGCCGTCACCGCCAGCTTCGCCGACAAGGGGCACGACCTCTTCGCCCGTTTCACCGGCACGCTTTCGGTCGAGACGAGCAAGGAGCGGTTCGACCAGTTCTGGAACAACTTCGTCGCCGCCTGGTATGACGGCGGCAAGGACGATCCGGATATCCTCTTCCTGCGGATGGACCTGGGCGACGCGGAAATCTGGGGCGGCGATCTCGGCCTGATCAACACCGCCAGGATGGCACTGGGCATGCCGGTGCACGACGAAGCGGAAAAGCAGCACGCCGACGCCGTCCCGCTCTGATCGGTCAAACGCACGCGAAAAGACAGGCGTGTAACGAAAAAGGGCCGCCCGATGGGGCGGCCCTTTCATTTTCGGCGGATGATTGTCGTCAGTTCTTCGGTTCGTCGATGGGAAGCATGGTTTCATGCCCCGCCACATCGTCGACCACCTCGACGATCCCGCGCCCGAGATGGCTGCGACTGCGGCCATAGGCGAAGTAGAGTACCGCCCCGATCGCAGTCCAAACCGGAAGCACGATCATCGCGTCGAACGGCAGGTTGAAGAACAGGAACAGGCAACCGGCAATCGTCAGCGGCCCGACGATAATCAGGCCGGGCACCCGGAACGGACGCTCGCGGTTGGGCTCTCTGCTCCGCAACAGCATGACCGCGATCGCCACCATGAAGAACGCGTACAGCGTCCCGGCATTGGCGATATCGGCCAGCGCGCCGACCGGAAGGAAGGCGGCCGCAATAGCCACCACAACGCCGGTGATCGCGGTAACGATATAGGGCGTCTTCCACTTGGGGTGCACCTCGGCCAGCTTCTCCGGCAGCAGGCCGTCGCGCGCCATCACGAAGAAGATGCGGGTCTGGCCGAACAGCAGGATCAGGATAACCGAAGGGAGCGCAAGGAATGCGGCGATGCCGAGCATGTTGCCGACACCCGAGAAGCCGATCTGGCGCAGCACATGCGCCAGCGCCTCGTTGGAGCACACCAGCTGGCCGGCGTATTCAGGCATGGCGCACTGGCGTGCGAGTTCTTCCGAACCGGCGGGGAACGGAATGCCGTTCGGCCCCATGATCGGCTGCCCACCGATGGTGCCCACAGCACCCGCAGCGACGAGGATGTAGAAAATGGTGCAGATCAACAGCGAGCCGACCAGGCCGATCGGCACGTTGCGCTGCGGGTTCTTGGTTTCTTCCGCCGCGGTGGAAACAGCGTCGAATCCAACGTAGGCGAAGAAAATCGTCGCCGCCGCGCCGACCGCACCGATCCCGCTGCCGAAACCACCGAAGATCCCGGCAGGAAGGAACGGGTTGAACTTGTCCGGATCGAAATATGCACTGGTCAGAGTGAGGCCGATGAAAGCGGTAAGAGCGGTAATCTTGATCGCTACCAGCACGGCATTGACCCGGGCGCTTTCGGTCGTGCCAATCATCAGCAACCAAGTAACCAGCAGCGCAATCACCAGCGCGGGCAGATTGATCAACCCGCCTTCCGCACCGCCCAGTGCGAGCGGTCCGGCACTAAGCCAGGCAGGCAGGCTGAAGCCGAAAAACTCGTTCAATATCGTCCCGGTAAAGTACCCCGACCAGCCGACCGATACAGCGGAAGCGGCAATCGCATATTCCAGCACCAGCGCCCAGCCGACCGTCCAGGCGAGAAACTCGCCCATGGTTGCGTAACTGTACGTATAGGCGGAACCCGCGACCGGAATCATGGCGGCGATCTCGGCATAGCACAGCGCGGCGACGATGCAGACCGCGCCGGCGATGACGAAAGCCAGCATCAGACCCGGTCCGGCCTTTTGCGCGCCGGCCGAGGTCAGCACGAAAATGCCCGTGCCGATGATGCAGCCGATACCGAACAAGGTTAGCTGCACCGCACCGAGCGACCGGTGCAGCGACTTCTTCTGCGCCGTCGCCAGAATGGCGTCCAGCGGCTTGATCCTGTCAAGGAACATCAAGATTTCCCTCTCTTGTTCGCACGAGCCCCAACCCGTGCGTCGAATGGCGTTGCACGCTAACGCAAGCACGCGCCAATACAAGGCCGAAACTCGGGGTTTCCCCGTTTCGCGCCAGCGTCTAGACCCTCGCTCATGTCCACCACCTTCCAGCTCGACACCTCGACCAGCCGCGCCAATCCCACCCCGGCGCCGATGAAACGGCTGACCGTGCCAGCGATCCGCCGCCGCAAGGTCGACGGAGCGACGGCAGAACCGCTAGTGATGCTCACCGCCTACACCGCGCGCCAGGCGCAGCTGCTCGATGCCCATTGCGACATCCTGCTGGTGGGGGATTCGCTGGGTCAGGTGATCTACGGGCTGCCGTCCACCATCCCCGTCACCCTGCGCATGATGGCCGATCATGCGGCGGCGGTGGTGCGCGGCAGTTACCATTCGGTTGTCGTCGTCGACATGCCCTTCGGCAGCTACGAGGCCTCGAAAGAACAGGCGTTCGAAAGCGCGAGCCACCTGCTGAAGGAAAGCGGCGCGGCGGCGGTGAAGCTCGAAGGGGGCGAAGCGATGGCCGAGACGGTCGCATTCCTCAACCGGCGCGGCATTCCCGTGATGGGGCATGTCGGGCTGACCCCGCAAGCGGTCAACGTGCTGGGTGGCTATGCCGCCCGAGGTCGCAGCGATGCGGAAGCCGACAAGATCGTGTCCGATGCCAAGGCGCTCGACGAAGCGGGTGCCTTCGCCATCGTAATCGAAGGGGTGGTCGAGCCGATCGCCATCGCCGCGACCGAGGCTGTCTCCTGCCCCACCATCGGCATCGGGGCCTCCGCCCGATGCGACGGACAGGTCCTCGTGACCGAAGACATGCTCGGCATGTTCGACCGGGTTCCGCGCTTCGTGAAGAAATACGAGGATATCGCCTCGGTGATCGAAAACACGGTCAAGCGGTATGCCGCGGAGGTTCGCGAGCGCAGCTTTCCCGGCGAAGAACA
>JBGSPZ010000003.1:0-2919 GCA_041738375.1 Parerythrobacter sp.
AGCCCGGTGGCGGGCGAGGCCGAGGCATCGCGGCCGGCATAGCGCGGGCGCATCCCGCCATGCCCGGAATCGGCCAGCGATTGTTCGATCTGGCTTTCGACGAAGAACCACGCGCCGTTGTTGCGCGGTTCCTCCTGGCACCAGACGACCTCTTCAAGAGCGGTCATTTTCGCCAGTCTGGCCGCGAGCGCTTCGCCCGGGAAGGGGTAGAGCTGCTCGATGCGGACGATCGACACGTCGTCGATCCCTTCGGCGTCGCGCTTGTCGATCAGGTCGTAGGCGACTTTGCCCGAGCACAGCACGAGGCGGCGGACCTTCGCGTCCGCGATTTCGGTGGTGTCCGACTTGATCCGCATGAAGTGATGATCGCCCTGGAACTCCGCCGCATCGCTCTTCGCGCGCGGGTGGCGCAGCAGCGACTTTGGTGTCATGATGACCATCGGCTTGCGGAACGGGCGCAGCATCTGGCGGCGCAGCACGTGGAAGTAGTTCGCCGGGGTGGTGATGTTGAGCACTTGGATATTGTCGTTCGCGCACAGCTGCAGGAAACGTTCGAGACGCGCCGAACTATGTTCCGGCCCCTGGCCCTCGTAGCCGTGCGGCAGCAGCAGCACGAGACCGTTGGCGCGCAGCCACTTGGCCTCAGCCGCGGCGATATACTGATCGATGATGATCTGCGCGCCGTTGGCGAAATCGCCGAACTGCGCTTCCCACAGCACGAGCGTCTTGGGATCGGCCATCGCAAAGCCGTATTCGAACCCGAGCACGCCATATTCGGAGAGCGGGCTGTCATAGACTTCGAACTTGCCGTGCGGCAGCTGGCACAGCGGGATGTATTTGCGCTCGGTGGTCTGGTCGATCCAGCAGGCATGGCGCTGGCTGAAGGTGCCGCGTCCTGAATCCTGCCCCGACAGGCGCACGCCGTAGCCTTCGGACACGAGGCTGCCAAAGGCGAGTGCTTCCGCCGTCGCCCAGTCGAAGCCGGTGCCGCTGTCGAACATCTCGCGCTTGGCATCGAGCACGCGGCCGAGCGTCTTGTGGATCGTCAGGTCTTCGGGCACCGTCGTCAGCGTGCGGCCCAGGCTGTCAAACAGCTTTTTGGGGATTGCAGTATCGACGTTGCGCCGCGCGTGTTCGGGGTCGGCGGGCTTGTTGAGTCCCGCCCAGCGCCCTCCGAACCAGTCGGCGTGGTTGGGCTTGTAGCTCTTCGCCGCGTCGAATTCCTCCTGCAGATGCGCGGCGAATTCCTCGCGCAGCTGCGGCGCGGTGCCCGGTTCGATCACGCCCTGTTCGATCAGCTTGTCGGCGTAGAGATAGCTGACCTTCTTGTGCTTGCCGATCGCGTCATACATCACCGGCTGGGTGAACTTGGGCTCGTCGCCCTCGTTGTGGCCGAAGCGGCGATAGCACCACATGTCGATCACGATGTCGCGCTTGAAGGTCTGGCGATAATCGACCGCCAGCTTGCAGGCGAAGGTCACTGCTTCGGGATCGTCGCCGTTGACGTGGACGATCGGCGCCTGGACGCCTTTCGCCACGTCGGACGGATAGGGCGATCCGCGCGAGAACTTGGGCGCGGTGGTGAAGCCGATCTGGTTGTTGATGATGAAATGCAGGCAGCCGCCGGTGTTGTAGCCGTTGATGCCGGTGAGGCTGAGGCTTTCCCATACTACGCCTTGCCCTGCGAAAGCGGCATCACCGTGGATCAGCACCGGCAGTACCTGCTCGTGCTTGTCGAGGTCGTCGCGGATCGCCTGCTGCGCGCGCGTCTTGCCCAGCACCACCGGATCTACCGTCTCGAGGTGCGAAGGGTTGGGGACGAGGCTCATATGCACCGAAATCCCGTCGAACTCGCGGTCGGTGCTGGTGCCGAGGTGGTACTTCACATCGCCCGAACCGCCGACATCGTCGGGGTTGGCGCTGCCGCCGGAGAATTCGTGGAAGATCACCCGGTAGGGCTTGTGCATCACATTGGCGAGCACGTTCAATCGCCCGCGATGCGCCATGCCGTAGATGATCTCGCGCAGGCCGTTCGCGCCGCCATATTTGATCACCGCTTCGAGCGCGGGGATCATCGCTTCGCCGCCATCGAGCCCGAAGCGCTTGGTGCCGACGTATTTCCTGCCGAGGAAGTTCTCGTATTCCTCGCCGCGGATCACCGCCTGCAGGATCGCCTTCTTGCCTTCGGGCGTGAACTGGATTGTCTCTTCCGGGGTCTCAAAGCGTTCCTGCAGAAAGCGGCGCTCCTCGGTGTCCGAAATGTGCATGTATTCGAGGCCGACATGGCCGCAGTAGGTCTCTCGCAGCACGCGGTAGAGCTCGCCGATGGTGACCCATTCGTAACCGAACACGCCGCCGACATAGACCTCCTTGGCCTCCTGCCCGGCAAAACCGTGCCACGCCAGCTGGAGATCTTCCGGCTCCTTGCGGTGCGACAGGCCGAGCGGGTCGAGATTGGCCGCGAGGTGCCCGCGCACGCGATAAAGGCGCACCAGCAGCATGGCGCGGATCGAATCGCCCGCCGCAGTCTCGATATCGGCGCGGCTCATCGCCTTGCCTGCCGTGGCCGCAGCCTTTTCGACCGCGAGCTTCATCGTCGTCGGGTCGAGCGCGGCGGTCAGATCCGCCTCGCTGTCCGCGACCGAGGCCAGCCATCCGGGGTTCGCCCAGCTCGGGCCGGGCTGCGGGCCTTCCTGGTCCGTCAGCTCTGGGATGAAGGTATGGTTTTCGTTGCCCATGTCAGGCCTTCCGGGGGAGGAGGGGGTACTTACGCCAGTTCTTTGAGCAGCGCGTCGAGCGTGGTGCCGAGTTCGCTGGGGGAGGGGGAGACGCGGATGCCGGCCTTTTCCATCGCCGCGATCTTGTCTTCCGCGCCGCCCTGGCCGCCACTGACGATCGCCCCGGCGTGGCCCATGCGGC
>JBGSPZ010000021.1:0-12588 GCA_041738375.1 Parerythrobacter sp.
GGCCCGGTGACCGCGACCGCTTCCAGCCCGCCGCGCACCCCTTCGGACATCGCCTTGAACACCGCGACCCGCTCGGCGCAGACAGTCGGGCCGTAGGCGGCGTTTTCGATATTGGTGCCGGTGAACACCCGCCCGTCGGCAAACCGCAGGGCCGCGCCCACGGCAAATCCCGAATAGGGCGAATAGGAATGTTCGGCAGCCGCGCGCGCGGCGGCGATCAGCTCGTCGTCGGTCATGCCGCTACGATAAACCGCGAGCGGGCGCGTGTCTTGCACCATTTGGCGGCGGCGACATACGAATGCACCATGACAAACTGGGCTCAACCCTTGCGCAAGTAGCCGCCGCGCCCGATAATGGTGCAATGCAGCAACCGGATTCAGGACGCGTCGAGCGGATCGAGACGCTGTCGCGCGCAATCAGCGAGTGGCGGCTCGTGCAAACCACTTACAATGGCGCAGAGGTGACGCTGGCACCGCATCAGATCTTCCTGCGCCACGATGCGATGTTCGTCAGCGCGTTCAACCCGGCGAAGAACTGGCGCGGGCCGGAAGATTACCGGCTGAGCTATTTCAACGTCTCCGGGCTGGGCGATGTGCGGCTGCAGGAACGGGGTTTCCGCCCGCTGCCCGATTACGATGGCAGCCTGCCGCGTCCGGAAGACCTTTCGCTGTTTGCGCTCGAAGCGGCTTAGGGCTGCACCACTACCCAGTCGATCGGCTCGTCCGACGCCTCGCTCATCAGCGCCTCGTTGGCGGTCCACATCAGCCAGGGCCGCCCGGCATAGGTCGGCGCGAGACGGGTGCGGGTGAGCCATAGATTGCGCTCGATCCGGCTCGCCATCGCATAGGTGTCCTCGAAGCCGGGCGATATCTTGAGGATCACCGGCTTGCCGCTGTGCGTCTCGATCTGGTTGATAAGCGTCATCAGCTCGCTTTCCACCGCCGCGTCGCTTACCCGCTCGGGGCAGTCCTTGGCCGTCACATCGAGCTCGATGGCGGGCGGCAGAAGGTCCTTCCCGCGCGGAACAGTGGTGACGAAGTTGGCCGATTGCCCGTCGGCCATGGTGCAGGGATCGAACCTGTGCACCGCGCCGACTTGCAGCCCTGCCTCGCGTGCCGCAGCATAACCGGCGGTGAAACGCGCGTCTTTGGCGTCGTCCCCCTCGCTTGCCGCAAGATAGACGAAGCTTGCTCCCAAGGCTTTCAATGTGCGGAACCTCACCGCGCCTTCGGCCTCCTCGACATAGGCGCCCTGGTCGGGATACTCAGCCTCGGGCGGGGTCCAGTGTTGCAGGCTCCACCAGAACCACCCGCCAGCCACCAGCGCGACCAGCAGCAGCGCCGCGATCACGCGCATGACGATGCGCCGTTTGGGGTTGCTGCGACGGCCCATCCTGCCTTCAGCCCTTGATGTGGAGGACGCAGATCAGCGTGAACAGGCGGCGCGCGGTGGCAAAATCGGTTTCCACCTTGCCCTCCAGCCGCTCCATCAGCAGCTCGGCCGCCTCGTTGTGGATACCGCGGCGCGCCATGTCGATGGTCTCGATTTCCGCCGGGGTCGCCTTGCGGATCGCCTGGTAATAGCTGTCGCAAATGGCGAAATATTCGCGGATCGGGCGGCGGAAGCGGGCCAGCCCGAGGATCAATGTCTCGACCACCTCGCCTCCATCGGTGGCGATTTCCATCGCCAGCCGTCCGTCCATCACCGCAAGACGCAGGCGGAACGGCCCAGCAACCCCGCGCTCGACCGCGCGAATCGGCTTGAACACATTATCTTCGATCAGGTCGTAGATCGCGACCCTGCGTTCCTGCTCGATATCCGCGTTGCGCCACAGGATCGTGTCCTCATCGAGCGCGATATGCGCAATGCGGAATTTTTCTGAAGGGTCGGGCGCAGGCATGGTCGGGCAACGTTTCGCAGACTTCTGCGCCTCTCGGCAAGCCTTTCGGTAACCATCCCCGCTATCCACAGCCAAGTGTCGCAAACGCGCACTTGCCATGGCCCCCTTCCGGCGCGCAAAGCATCACGAATGTCCGAACAAGATCTCCTCGTCCGCCCCGAATCCGAAAGCGCCGCCGGCGGCGTGCAGGGCCGCATGCTGCCGAACAATATCGAGGCCGAGGCCGCTTTCATCGGCGCGGTGCTGATCGACAACCGGGTGGTCGAGGAACTGCCGATCGCGATTCGCGCGGAGCATTTCTTCGAACCCGTCCACCAGCGCATCTACGACCGTATCCTGCGCCTGCTCGATCGCGGCGCGGTGGTCACTCCGGTCACGCTCAAGCCCTATTTCGAAGCCGACGAGGCATTGAAGCAGCTCGGCGGGATCACCTATCTCGCCCAGCTGACCGCCGACGGGCAGGGCCTGCTCGCCCCGCGCGAACTGTGCCAGCAGATCTACGATCTCGCCCTGCTGCGCGAACTGGTCAGCGTCGGGCGCAATCTGGTCGAGGGCGCGCTCGACACCAGCGAAGACGTCGCGCCGATGCAAAAGGTCGAGCAGGCCGAGGCTGCGCTGTTCAAGGTCGCCGAAGGTGTGGCGAGCGGGAACGAAGCCTCGAGCTTCAACGCCGCGACCACCAAGGCGCTGGCGATGATCGAGACCGCGATCAATTCGGGCGGACACATCTCGGGTAAGACGACGGGCCTCACCAGCGTCAACGAGCGGATCGGCGGCCTGCACGATTCGGACCTCATCATCCTCGCCGGGCGCCCGGGCATGGGCAAGACCTCGCTCGCGACCAACATCGCGTTCAACTGCGCCGACCGCCTGCTGCGTGACCAGCGCGACGGGATCGAGAAATCGGTCGGCGCGGGGGTTGCCTTCTTCAGCCTCGAAATGAGCGCCGACCAGTTGGCGACGCGTATCCTGTCCGAGCAGGCGGGGATCAGTTCCGAAGCGCTGCGCATGGGCAAGATCAGCCGCGACGATTTCCAGAGGCTGAGCTTTGCCAGCCAGCGGCTGGCCGAGCTGCCGCTCTTTATCGATGACACTCCGGCGCTGACCATCGCCGCGCTGCGCACCCGCGCGCGCAGGCTCAAACGCAAGCACCCGATCGGGCTGATCGTGGTCGACTACCTGCAACTCTTGCAAGGCTCGGGCCGCGCGAACGACAACCGGGTGAACGAGATTTCCGAGATCAGCCGCGGCTTGAAGACGCTGGCGAAAGAACTCGAGGTTCCGGTGATCGCGCTGTCGCAGCTCAGCCGCGCGGTCGAGCAGCGCGAGGACAAGCGCCCGATGCTGTCCGACCTGCGCGAATCGGGCTCGATCGAGCAGGACGCCGACATGGTCTGGTTCGTCTACCGCGAAGACTATTACGTCGCCTCGCGCGAGCCCAAGCAGCCGGTCGAAACCGACGATGCCAAGGTGCACGACGACCACGCCAAATGGGTCGCCGATATGGAGCGGGTTCACGGCCTCGCCGAACTGATCGTCGCCAAGCAGCGCCACGGCGCGACCGGCAAGGTGCGGCTGCGCTTCGAGGCGCGCATCACCCGGTTCAGCGATCTGGCCGACGAAGACCAGTACGGCGGATACGGCGACGACTGAAAGCTTCTTGTTGCAGCGCGGCTGCAACAGTTGCGGCATCTGCCCACTCCCACGTCAGTGGAAAAGGCTCACAATCCCGCGTTGAGCCGGCGCGCCACGGTGTAATCGAGCACCGAGACAAGAAACCAGCCGGCATACCATTTGAAGCGGGTGAAAATTCCCCCGTCGCGGCGGTGCTGCGCGCGGGTGATCTCGATCGAGGCGTCAACCATGGTGTCGACCATTGCGCGCACCTTGGCCGCCAGTTCTGCCGATTCGACCCGCACCATCAGCTCCATATTGACCCGGATTGAGCGGTGATCGAAATTGGCGCTGCCGAAATACACCGCATCGTCGATCACGATGAGCTTCATATGCAGCTTGCACGGATCGAATTCGTAAACCTTGGCACCCGCGCGGAGCATTGCGCCATAAGTCGCACGGGCTGCGCCGATGGTGGCACCGTTGTCCGACTTGCCCGCCATCACCAGCCGGGCTTCGCCCCGTTTCGCCAGCTTGCGGATCAGCCGCCGGAAACTGCGCGGGGGCGAGAAATAAGCCATCACCATGTCGAGCCGCTTCGATCTGGCGAGATCGCGCTTGACGCTGCGGTTCCAGCTGCTGGGAATGCGCGTCGGGCCGCCGACGAGGAACTGCACCGGCCCGTTGCCCGGTTTCCAGTCGCGCACCAGCGTGCGGATCGCGCGGTATTGGGCCTTGGGGTTTTCCGCCCAGTCGGAGATCAGCCCGAACCACCTGCACACGTCGGCCACCACCGGGCCGTGCACGATCACGCCGAGATCGGCCCAGCCGTTCTCTTCCGGCGGCATGAAATAGTGTTCGGAGATATTGAACCCTCCGAGCAAGGCGATGTCCTTGTCGATCACCGTAATCTTCTGGTGATTGCGGATCAGGTAGCGCACGTTCCAGCGCGGGTTGAAGAGCGCGAAGCGCCCGCCAGCGTCGACGATCGGCTGGAAGAACTCTTCCTTGGCGTCGGTGCCGAACCGGTCGACCACCAGCCGCACCGCGACCCCGCGCTGCTGCGCCGTTACCAGCCGGTCGCGCACCTCGCGCCCCGCCGGATCGTCCTGGAACATGTAGTAGAACATGTCGATCGAGCTTCCCGCCCGGTCGATCAGTGCCAGCAACGCATCGAACCGGTGCACACCATCGGGCAGGAACTCGAACACATGCCCCTGATCCTGGACCTCGAACGGGGCGAGATAATCGTGCGCGCGCGGCTCCGGACTGGCTTCCATCGCCGCTATGTGGAGCGTGTCGGGCCTCTCGGCAAGCGCGCCATCGGCAAGGGCGCATTTCCTTGACTCTGCGTGACCCTAACCCTAATTGCGGCGCTTTCCTGCAAACACCAGCCTATCGGAGTGCCCCATGGCGCGCGTTACCGTCGAAGATTGTGTCGACAAGGTCCCCAACCGGTTCGATCTCGTCCTGCTTGCTGCCCAGCGCGCGCGCGAGATTTCGGGTGGTGCGGAAATGACCATCGACCGCGACCGCGACAAGAACCCGGTCGTGGCGCTGCGCGAGATCGCCGAGCAGACCATCCGTCCGAAGGAACTGCACGAAGCGGTGGTGACCAACCTGCAGAAAATCCTGCCCGACGATGAAGACGAGGCGGATGAGATCGGCTCGCTCAGCCAGTCGGCCGAAGCGCTGCGGATCACCGCCTCGGTCCCGGCGCGCTCGACCAGCATCGGCGGCGATTACGACGGCTGATCGCTTCCGGCGATTCGCGAAACGAGGGCTGCCCGTTCGGGCGGCCCTTTTTCGTTTTGCCGCGCCTTAATCATGCCTTTCCTTGCCCTTGCCGGGCAGGAACGGAACCAGCAGGCTCCAGCCGAACCGCGCCGGACGGTCGTCCTGATAGCCGGCGAGGCCGATGGCAATCGACCTTTGCGGCCTGCTCGCTTCGCCGACATAGGTGCCGAACAGCCGGTCCCAGGCCGACAGGAAGGTGCCGTAATTGCTGTCGGTCTCGCGCCGGATTGCCGAGTGATGGATGCGGTGCATGTCGGGCGTGACGATCACCGCACGCACCACCCGTTCGAGTGCCGGCGGCAGCGACAGGTTCGCATGGGTCCACAGCGTCAGAACCGTAAAACCGGTGACGAAGACGAACACCGCGATCGGAGCCATGCCGAACAGGGCGACAATTCCCATCTTGTAGCCCATCGACAACACGATCTCGAACGGGTGGAACCGTGCTGCCGTGGTGACATCGAAATCGCGATCGACATGGTGCACCCGGTGCATCCGCCACAGCAGCGGCACCCGGTGCGACGCCCAGTGTTGCAGGTAGAGTGCGAAATCGAGCAGTAGGATCGCCAGCAGCGCCTCAAGCCAGAGCGGCAGGTCGGCCGCGTTGAACAGGCCCCAGCCGCTGTCTTCGGCGAGCAGCGCGGTCCCGATCATCGCCAGAGGCAGCACAAGTCGCAGCACCAGACTGTCGAGCGCAAACAACGCCAGATTGGTCACCCAGCGACGCAGCCGGGGCTGGGTGAGTGTCCGGAACGGTACCACCAGCTCGATCCCGGCAAACAAGATGAAGCCGATTGCGATGATCGCCAGGGAAAGCACCGATGCGTCGAGACCGAACAGTTCCATTGGTTAGACCTTGGCCCTGACGCCGGCGATTGCAAGCACAGCTTCGTTGCGCGCACCGCGTGCGCCACTATACCCTTCCAGCCACCTGTGGAGGGTTCATGACCGAGATCGGCGAAGCACTGGGCACCGCAAGCGAAGGCGGGCTGCTGGCGCGCGTCGTCGGGCGAAAGCAGGGCAATGATGTGCCGCACGATGGGGAGCCCGGCGGCGAATGCCTCAACTGCGGCACTACGCTGCAGGGCAGCTTCTGCCAGGCTTGCGGGCAAAAGGCACATATTCACCGCAGTATCTCGGGCATCATGCACGATCTGATCCACGGTGTACTGCACCTCGACGGGAAACTGTGGAACACCTTGCCATTGCTGGTGTTCAGGCCCGGCAGGCTGACCCGCGAATATATCGAAGGCAAGCGCGCCCGCCATGTCAGCCCGATGGCGATGTTTCTGTTCTCGGTCTTTCTCATGTTCGCGGTGTTCCAGGCATTGGGCATCACCACGCCGACCGATTTCAAGCCCGCCGACGCGCTCGGAGGACGGATCGAAGGCGAACGGGCCCAGCTGGAGCGCGAGCGCGCAGGATTGAAGGCCACGCTCAGCGCGCTTCCAGAGAACGACTCGGAGCGGGCCAAGATCGAAGCCCGCGCGGACAAGATCGACGAGGACCTGGCCAGCATCGGCAAGGCGGACGAGATCATGGTGTTCGATACCGCCGACGAAGATGATCTGAATATCACCGGCGTTCCGTCGATCGATCAGGGCATCATCAAGAAATGGCGCCAGAACCCCTCGCTCATGCTCTACAAGCTGCAAAGCAACAGTTACAAATTCAGCTGGTTGCTGATCCCGCTGTCGATCCCCTTCGTGTGGCTGCTGTTCCTGTGGCGGCGTAAATACAAGGCCTATGACCACGCGATCTTCGTGACCTACTCGCTCGCCTTCATGTCGCTGCTTTTCATCACCCTGTCGCTCCTCGGCACGATCGAAGCGCTGGGTATTTGGGTTTTCGCCGCTCTGCTCGTGATCCCGCCGATCCATCTCTACAAGCAGTTGCGGGGCACCTATGCCCTGTCGCGCTTCTCCGCCTTGTGGCGCTTGATGGCGCTGAGCCTGTTCATCTGGATCGTGGTGATCCTGTTCCTCCAGGCGCTGCTGGTGCTGGGGGCGTTCTAGGGCTCGCCCTGCCGCAACCAGCCGGTGAGCGAATAGCGGCGGTACGGGGCAATCCGGGTGACTTCGGTCACGCTGTGAAGTTGCGGAACGCGGAACAGGTTGAGCCGGTTGAAATCGGGCACCAGCGCTGTCACCCGGCGGCTGGGATCGTCATGGAATGCGAGCAGCCCGCCCCACTCCACCTGCCATTTGGGGGTCAGGTTGAGGACATAGGCCGCGACCCTTCCCTTGCCGTCGACATCGTCGGTATGGCCGGTGAGGAAGTCTCCCGGCGAATAGGCGGTCGCCTGCAGATCGGCGAAGTCGATCTGGGGAGATGCGGTTACCCGCCGTAGCAACTCGCGCGGCTGCCCCGAGGACCACCAGCGGGCGAATCCCGCCAGCATATCGTCGCTCGCCGCCCGTGCGGAGTCTTCGTCGGGAACGCGGATCGTCTCGTAGCGGAACTGGAAGCCTTGCCTCGCGCCCGCATAGACCGCGAGGTCGAGTTGCTCCTTCTGCTCAGTTACGAGTGCTGCTCGCGCTTCGCGGCCAAGCTCGACGATGCGATCACTGTTGCCGATGCATTGCGACCAGTCCTGCCGTTCGCGCAGATGGTTGTGCAGGGTTGCAGCGCAATCGGGCTCAAGGATCGGGGCGATCGACAAGACGCCGGAAGCGGCGAATTCCAGTGCCATGCGTTCGACATCGAGCCGCGTATTGAGAGCGAACTGGATCATCGACGGTGGGCCTCGACGCAAGCAAAGGTTGGAAACCGGGTATGTTTCCCCCGCCTTTATGGCTGCGCAGAGGGCCTCTCGACCCTGTATCGACGAACCGCGTCACGGCCCCGTCAAGCGGGGTTCGGTAGATCAGGCCCCCTGCGGAGCCGTTCCACCGCCGAACTTCTTGCCCGCCTTGGGAATCGCCGACCCGGTAACCGGCCTCATCACCGCAGGCCCCTGGGGCGCGTCGGGGCGGTCGATTTTGCCGTCATCCAGCAGCTGGCGGATCTCGTCGCCGGACAGCGTCTCGTATTCGAGCATCGCCTGAGCGAGCAGGTGGAGCTTGTCCTCCTGCGTCCTGAGGATGTCGGTCGCCCGCTTGTGCGCGCTTTCGACCAGGCTGCGGATTTCGGCATCGATCAGCTTGTTGGTGTCGGCCGAGCCCATGGTGCGCGCCGACTGCCCCATGCCGAGATAGCCTTCCTGCTGCTCTTCATATTGCAGCGGGCCGAGCTTGTCCGACATGCCCCACTTGGTGACCATGTTGCGCGCAAGCCGGGTGGCATACTGGATGTCGGAGCTGGCACCGCTGGACACTTTGTCATGCCCGAAGATCAGCTCTTCGGCTACGCGCCCGCCCATGCTGACCGCAAGGTCGGCGTGCATCTTGTCGCGGTGGTAGGAGTAATTGTCCCGCTCGGGCAGGCGCATCACCATGCCCAGCGCGCGGCCGCGCGGGATGATCGTCGCCTTGTGGATCGGGTCCGAAGCGGGCTCGTTGATCGAGACCAGCGCATGGCCCGCCTCGTGATAGGCGGTCATCTTCTTCTCGTCGTCGGTCATGACCATGCTGCGGCGTTCGCTGCCCATCATGACCTTGTCCTTGGCGTCCTCGAATTCCTGCATCGCGACGAGACGCTTGTTGCGCCGCGCGGCAAGCAGCGCCGCCTCGTTGACGAGGTTGGCCAGATCCGCGCCGGAGAATCCGGGGGTGCCGCGCGCGATGGTGCGCGGGTTCACATCGGGGGCCAGCGGCACTTTCTTCATGTGCACGTCGAGGATCTTCTCACGCCCTTCGATATCGGGCACCGGCACAACCACTTGGCGGTCGAAGCGGCCCGGGCGTAGCAGCGCAGGATCGAGCACGTCGGGCCGGTTGGTGGCGGCGATGATGATGATGCCTTCGTTGGCCTCGAACCCGTCCATCTCGACCAGCAACTGGTTCAGCGTCTGCTCGCGCTCGTCGTTCGAATTGCCGAGGCCATGGCCGCGCGAACGGCCGACCGCGTCGATTTCGTCGATGAAGACGATGCACGGCGCGTTCTTCTTCGCCTGTTCGAACATGTCACGCACACGGCTCGCGCCGACGCCGACGAACATTTCGACGAAATCCGAGCCCGAGATGGTGAAGAACGGCACGCCCGCTTCGCCCGCGATCGCGCGCGCCAGCAGCGTCTTGCCGGTACCGGGCGAGCCGACCAGCAATGCGCCCTTGGGAATCTGCCCGCCAAGCTTGGAGAAGCGCTGCGGATCCTTCAGAAATTCGACGATCTCCTCCAGTTCCTCGCGCGCTTCGTCGATCCCGGCGACATCGGCGAAGGTCACCCGGCCCTGCTTTTCGGTCAGCATCTTGGCCTTCGACTTGCCGAAGCCCATCGCGCCGCCCGCGCCGCCGCCCTTCTGGACCTGGCGCAGCGCGAAGAAGGCGATGCCGAGGATGAGGATGAACGGGAGCGAGTTGATCAGGATCAGCAGCAGCGGGCTCATCGTCTCGCGCGGCGCGCCGGTGAAGCGGACGCCCTTTTCCTCGAGCAGCTTGGGCAGGCTGGTGTCGGCGGTCACCGGAACGGTGGTGAACAACTCGCCGTCCTTCATCTTGCCGGTGATCAGTTCAGGCCCGATCTGGACCTCCTCGACCGTGCCTTCGGCAACCTTCTGGCGGAAGTTCGAATAGGCGATCTCCGACCCCGAGCTCTGCCCGGAATTGCCGAACATGGTGGCGACCAGCAGCAGCGCGAGGAAGATGCCGCCCCAGATCATCAGGCTCTTGACCCAGGTGTTGGGGCCCTGCGGTTCTTGGTTCTGGTCGTCGTTCATCGAAACCGGAGTCCTTTCGTTCCCAGCCAATGTAGGCGCAAGGCGGTGAATGGCAAGTTGACGCGCCGGTTGCGGCTGCGCGAAATTCCGATTGCGCTAATCGGCCGCATAGGCGCGCAGGAATACCTCCACCGCGCCCTCTATCCGTTTGCGGTCGAGAGCGGGATCGCGCGGCGCACCGAACCGGCGTTCGAGATCGCCCATTCCCTTGCACATCGAGACGAATTGTTCGGTAGCGAGATCGGTGTCTGATATCGCCAGTTCGCCGCGCCCCACTGCCGTTTGCAGCATCGCAGCGAACAGCTGCTTCATCCGCCGCGGGCCGTTTTCGAGAAACACCAGGCCAATCTCCGGATCGCGCTCGGTTTCGGCGGCGATGCGGCGGTCGAACTGGACCATCTCTTCGCGTGAGAGGAACGCCACCATCGCCGTGCCGATCGCGCGCAGCCGGTCGCGGATCGAACCACCGCCGGCAGGATCGATAGCGAAATGGCTGCGCATCGCACCGCATTCCCGCTCCACAGCAGCGATGAACAGCGCGCGCTTGTCGCCGAAGTGGTTGTAAACCGTGACTTTCGAGACCCCGGCATCGGCGGCGATGCCCTCGATCGAAGCTGCGGCATAGCCGACATCGAAGAACGCATGCGCCGCCGCTTCGACGATCGCCGCGTGCTTGGCCTCGTCTGCCGGGCGACCGATCCGCTTGACCGGGGGAGTTGACAAAATGAACGACTCCGTTCAATTAAACGCTGCCGTTCAATAATGGCTTTGAACGCCTGTTTCTGCAACCCTCTCTGGTGGGAAAGGTTTCGCGTGATCTGGATTGCCATCCGCATGCTCACCGGAGACCGGCAGAAGTTCTACGGGCTGCTGTTCGGCATTGCCTTTTCCACCCTACTCATCACCCAGCAGCTGACGATCTTCGTCAACCTGATCGAGCGCGGCGCGAGCGGTGCGTACAATGTCGGGGAGGCGGAGGTATGGGTGATGGACCCGGTCAGCCGTACCACCGATGTCGCCTATGCCCTGCCGTCGACTGCGCTCGACAAAGTGCGCGGGGTGCGCGGGGTCGAATGGGCGGTGCCGCATCTGCGCGCGGCGGCTTCGGTGCGGACCAAGGACGGCGATCTCGAAGGGGTCGCGATCATCGGGGTCGACGATGCGACACTGATCGGCCTGCCCAAGCGGATGACCAGCGGCAGCATCGATGTGCTGTCGCAGCCCGACAGCGTGATCATCGACGACGTTGGCACGATCAATATGTTCGGCGCGGATGTCGATCCGGTCGGCGAACGGCTCGAACTGAACGACCAGCGCGCAGTGATCCGCGGCATCGCCGATTCGATTCCCAGCTTCACCAGCCAGGTCACGCTCTACACCAAATACAGCCAGGCGCTGCGCTACGTCCCGGGCACGCGCAACCGGCTGAGCTTCGTGTTGGTCGGGGTGAGTGACGGACAGACCGCCGCCGAGGTCGCCGACCGGATCGAGCAGGAGACCGGGCTTAAGGCCGAAACCCGCGACGAATTTGCCCAGGCCGGGGTGAATTTCATCATCGAGAACACCGGCATCCCGACCAATTTCGGAATCACAGTGGTGCTCGGCTTCGTGGTCGGGGTGGCGATCGTCGGGCTGACCTTCAGCCTGTTCATTCGCGACAACATCAAGCAGTTCGGTGCATTGAAGGCGATCGGGGTGACCAACGGCCGGATCCTGCGGATGGTCGCGGCGCAGGCCGGGCTGGTCGGCTTCATCGGATACGGCTTCGGTGTGCTGGGCACGGTCGGATTCATGTGGGCCTTCAGCGGTAACCCGTTTTTCAAGGGCTTCTATATCCCCTGGCAGATCCCGCTGATCAGCCTCGGTGCGGTCATCGTGATCTTGGCGATCACCGGCACTCTGGCGCTGCGCAGCGTGTTCAAGACCGAACCTGCTTCGGTGTTCAGGTGATGGCGACTGTGATGGACACCTCTGCCATCGGCGGCTGCAAACCCGATGCCGCGATCTGCACCCGCGGGGTCACGCGCGACTTCAAGGCGGGCCAGCAGACGATCACCGTGCTGCACGGCATCGACACCGATATCCGCGCCGGCGAGCTTACCTTTGTTGTCGGCGAGAGCGGGTCGGGCAAGACCACGCTGATCTCGATCATGTGCGGAATCCTCTATCCCACACTGGGCGAGGTGAAGGTGTTCGGCACCGATATCTACGCCCTGTCGGATACCGAGCTGGTCAAGTTCCGGCTGCAGAACATCGGCTTCATCTTCCAGCAGTACAACCTCATCCCCTCGATCGACGCCGCGTCCAACGCCGCCGTGCCGTTGATCGCGCAGGGCATGGATCGGCTCGAAGCGCGCGAGCGCGCCAAGAACATGCTCGAGCGGCTCAATATCGGCAACCAGGCCGACAAGCTGCCCAACCAGCTGTCGGGCGGCCAGCAGCAGCGCGTCGCCATCGCCCG
>JBGSPZ010000062.1:0-1638 GCA_041738375.1 Parerythrobacter sp.
CGGATCGGGGCAGGTCCCCGCCTGCTCGGGCGTGCAGCCGTAGCGGCAGTCCTCGACCACGATAATCTCGGGCAGCAGGCCGGCCAGAGCGCGCGCGGCGGTCGATTTGCCGGTCCCCCTGTCGCCGAACACCATCACGCCGCCGATCGACGGGTCGACCGCCGCAATCAGCAGGGCGAGCTTCATCTCGTCCTGACCGACGATTGCGGAGAAGGGAAAACGCGCCATGTGTCACACATACTGGACACTTGCGGGCGTAACCACAAGCGCGAACATCGTCGCGTCAATCGCAGACCGCAATATCGATATCGCGCTGGATCAGATCGGCCTCATAGCCGACCTTGAGCGTGTAGGGCTGGTCGGCGCACAGGTCGAGTCGCTGCGACTGTTCCGGGTCCAGCTCGATAGTGTAGCTCCCCGGCAGGACCCGCTCGAAGAAATAATACCCCTCAATCTCGGTCCGCGCATAGGCGACGATCTTGCCTTGCGTATTGCGCAGTTGCAGCCGGACGCCCGACACGCCGCGCTCCTTCCCGTCCTGCCGGAAGGTGACCGTGCCATCGACTTCGCTCAGCGCCACGATCGGAAAATCCGCGCTGTGGATGCGGCCAGGGCGGGGGACGATCTCGATCCCCTGGGTTACCGGGGCGAGATCGATATCGGGCAGGGTCGAGGTGTCGACCTGCACCGCGACGGGCCGCCCTTCGCCCAGCCTGCTGAGCCGCGCAATGCCGTCCTCGCCGGTGGTGGCGGTCTGGTTGAACGAGGCGAAATCGACCTCGGGCAGGACGCTGTCGCCCGGCCCGAAAGCGCCGTCCCCGTCCATATCGCGGAACGCGCGCACCGACGCCCCGCCGGAACCGGCAAGACCCGGCCGCGCGACGAACAGATTGCCGCGTAGCGGATCGCGCCCGAAACTGAAACCGAGCCGCAAGCCGACCGAGTAGGTATCGTCACGGAAACCGTAATTGCCGTCGAGCGCGACGGTGAAGCGGTCGAAATCGCGAACCGCCGACAGCCCGACCAGCGGCGACTTGGTGCGGAAGGCGTAGCTGAGCGAACCCCGTATGGCGGTATCCTGATCGATCGCGTGGTCAACCTCCAGCCCGGCTGTGACGAGGTCCGGGTTGGGCAGCAGCTGGTAGCCCAGCGACAGGCGTCCGCGCGTCTTTGACCGACCGGCGGTCGCAAGATCGAAATTGCCGAACAGTTGTGACAGGCTCTCTGCCCCGGTCGACGAGCTGTGGCTGTATTCGAAGGTGTTCGACAGCAGCAGGCCGGAGGTGCGGGTCGACGCCCTGAGGGCGGCGTTGGTCTGGGTCCTGCCGCTGGCGTTCTCGGTCCGCCGCAGCCGCGCGGTTAGCGGTATCGACAGCCCACCGACCGGGCCGCCCAGATCGAGCGAGGTGTTGAAGTCGATTTCGGTCGATCGGCGCAGGATCTCGCTGCCGATGGTGCGGGTCTCATCGATGAAATCGCCCGAATATTCGGTGTGGGCCAGGGTGACCGCAGAATTGCCGAACCGTCCCGCCAGGCCCCCACTGAATGCGAAGGCGCCGCCGTCCTGCATCGCGGCATCGGCCTTGATCGCGACGGGCCCGATGCCGGTCCGGATTCCGGCGGCGGCGAGCCAGCGGG
>JBGSPZ010000088.1:0-10414 GCA_041738375.1 Parerythrobacter sp.
GAGACCGTCGAACCAGGCCGTGCGGGCGAAGTCATAGCCGCCCGGAAGCATCGGCGGGGCTGGCGGCATGAGGCGGGCGCGCAGCCGGATCACAGCATCCTCTTGCGCGGCAGGATCGTCCTTCGCGATTGGCACATTGACACGCACCTTGCGCGCCTGCCCGCTTTCCGCATCCTGAAACGCGAGCACCAGCCTGACCCGGTCTTCGCCCGGCTGTTCTTCGCGCTCGAGCACCTTGGCGACCATCGGCCGGACCTCGGGCCGCTCGATCGGCTCGGCTCCTACCAGTTCCGACCGCATCCAGATCACGCAGATCCCCAAGGCGACGAGCAAGCCAACCGACGCTGCCGCCTTGCGCAATTCCGGGAACGCAGCGCTCTGCCCTCCAGTTCTAGACGCCCCGAACGCGACCAAGACCGAAATGACGATCGCAGCACTCCAATGCCACGAGCTGCCTAGCCAGAACCACAGCGCAATTCCCGTCGCAAAGGCGACCGTCAGCCAGGGCCCGCGATCGAACCCGCTGCTCTCCAGAAATCGCTCGGCGCACGCTGCCGCACTGGACAAGCGCATCGCGCTGCGCCAAGTGCGCTGCACTGCAACATCGCCGCTCTCGGGCTCGTCCCCGATCGGCACGAGGGGCGCGTTTCGCGTCGCCATGCAAGCGATTGAAGGGAAGCGGAACGATATGGCAAGCGATAGCGGACAGGATCGCGCAAAAGTGGTCACGCGCTTCGCCCCTTCGCCGACCGGATATCTGCATCTCGGCGGTGCCCGGACCGCGCTGTTCAACTGGCTGTTTGCCCGCCATCACGGCGGCAAGGCACTGCTGCGGATCGAAGACACCGACCTGAAGCGCTCGACCCAGGACGCGATCGACAAGATCATCGAAGGGCTCGACTGGCTGGGGCTCGACTATGACGACCCGCCCGTGTTCCAGTCGCAGCGCGCCGACCGGCATCGCGAAGTCGCATTGCAGCTGCTCGACGCCGGCCATGCCTACAAGTGCTTCGCAACGCCCGAAGAGCTGGAAGCGATGCGCGCCGAGCAGCGTGCCAACAAGCAGCCGCAGCGCTACGACGGCCGCTGGCGTGACCGCGACCCGGCGGATGCGCCCGAAGGCGCGCCTTTTGTGGTCCGCCTGAAAACCCCGACCGAGGGCGATACTGTCATCGAAGATGCGGTGCAGGGCAAGGTCCGCGTCGCCAATGCCGAACTCGACGACTATGTCCTGCTTCGGGCCGACGGCACCCCGACCTACATGCTTGCGGTGGTGGTTGACGATCACGACATGGGATGCACCCACATCATCCGCGGCGACGACCATCTCAACAACGCCTTCCGCCAGCTGCCGATCATCAAGGCGATGGATGCGATCGAGGGCGGCTGGCCCGAGCCGGTCTATGCCCACGTTCCGCTGATCCACGGACAGGACGGTGCCAAGCTGTCGAAGCGCCATGGTGCGGTCGGCGTCGAAGCCTATCGCGACGAACTGGGCGTGCTGCCCGAGGCCCTGTTCAACTATCTGATCCGCCTCGGCTGGGGCCACGGCGACAAGGAAGAGTTTACCCGCAAAGAGGCGGTCGCGCTGTTCGATATCGACGCGGTCGGCAAGAGCGCCTCACGCTTCGACCTCAAGAAGCTGCTCAATCTCAATGCGCACCATATTCGCGAAGCGGACGACACGCGATTGGCGCAGCTGGTCGCGCCGGAAATCGAGGGAGATATCGACCTCGACCTGCTCACCCGCGCCATGCCGGTGATCAAGGTGAGGGCGAAGGACACGCACGAACTCGCCGTAGGCGCGGCGTTCCTGTTCAAGCAGCGTCCGTTCGATCTGGACGAGAAGGCGGCTGCCCTGATGGACGACGAATCGCGGCAGCGCCTCACCCTCGTCTCGCAGCGGCTCGCGGCGGAAAATGACTGGACAATGGAAGCACTCGAAGCCACTACGAAGGCGCTCGCCGAGGAGCTTCAATTGGGTCTTGGCAAACTGGCGCAGCCGATGCGCGCTGCGCTGACGGGGACAACAACCAGCCCCGGCATTTTCGATGTACTGGTCCTGCTCGGTCGGGAGGAGTCGCTGGCGCGGATCGACGCGCAAGCCGCTTGAGCAGGTGCGGGAATACTGGACGAAGGAGAAAAACATTGGCGGACAAACAGGCGAAGCTGGAGATTGGCGACCAGACCTACGACTTCCCGATCCTGGAAGGCAGTGTCGGCCCCGATGTGATCGACATCCGCAAGCTTTACGGCGCGACCGATCATTTCACCTTCGACCCGGGTTACAAGTCCACCGCCAGTTGCGAAAGCGCGCTGACCTATATCGATGGCGACGAAGGTGTGCTGCTCCACCGCGGTTACCCGATCGGCCAACTGGCCGAAAACTCCAGTTTCATGGAAGTCAGCTACCTGCTGCTCAACGGCGAACTGCCCAGCGCACAGGAACTGTCTGACTTCGAGATGACCATCACTCGCCACACCATGCTGCACGAGCAGTTGGCGACCTTCTACCGCGGGTTCCGGCGCGATGCCCATCCCATGGCAATCATGTGCGGTGTGGTCGGCGCATTGTCCGCGTTCTACCACGACAGCACCGATATCTCCGACCCTCAGCATCGCAAGATTTCTAGCCACCGGCTGATCGCCAAAATGCCGACGATCGCCGCGATGGCGTATAAGTATTCGGTCGGCCAGCCCTTCATGCAGCCGCTCAATTCGCTCAGCTATACCGGCAACTTCCTGCGTATGACCTTCGGCGTCCCGGCGGAAGATTACGAGGTGATCCCGGCGGTCGAAAAGGCGCTCGACCGTATCTTCATCCTCCACGCCGATCACGAACAGAACGCGTCGACAAGCACGGTGCGGCTCGCAGGTTCGTCGGGTGCGAACCCGTTTGCTTGCATTTCTGCCGGCATCGCCTGCCTGTGGGGTCCGGCGCACGGCGGTGCGAACGAGGCCGCGCTCAACATGCTGCGCGAAATCGGCACGCCCGACCGCATCCCGCATTACATCGAGCGCGCGAAGGACAAGAACGACCCGTTCCGCCTGATGGGTTTCGGCCACCGCGTGTACAAGAACTACGATCCGCGCGCGACGGTGATGCAGAAGACCGTGCGTGAGGTGTTCAACGCGCTCAAGGTCACCGATCCGGTGTTCGAGACTGCCCTTCGCCTCGAGGAAATGGCGCTGAGCGACGATTACTTCAGGGAAAAGAAGCTGTTCCCCAATGTCGACTTCTACTCGGGCGTGATCCTCTCGGCGATCGGCTTCCCGACGACGATGTTCACCGCGCTCTTCGCGCTCGCCCGCACCGTCGGCTGGGTCGCGCAGTGGAACGAGATGATCTCGGACCCAGGCCAGGTGATCGGCCGCCCGCGCCAGCTCTACACCGGCCCGGCCGAACGGGATTACGTGCCGGTCGAACAGCGCTGACAGGAAGTTACAGGTCCGGCGGCAGGTCGAGGATAAACTTCGCGCCCTGCCCCGGAACGCTTTCGACCGACAATTCGCCGCCCATCGCGCGCGCGATGCGGCGGGAGATGTAGAGGCCGAGACCCGATCCGCCGTCGCCACTGCGCCCGAGGCGTTCGAACTTCTCGAACACCACCGCCTGTTGCGCCTCGTCCAGCCCCGGCCCCTCGTCGGACACGACAATCCGCGCGCTTTTCTCGGTCTCTCCGATTGTCATGGAGACGGTGGATTTCTCGGGCGAATAGCGGATTGCGTTTGCCACCAGGTTGAGCAGGATCTGCAAAACCCGGCGGAACTCGGCAATTGCCGCGACGCGCTGGGTCATATCGGGGCAAGCGATCTCGATCGATTTTTCCTGTGCCCGTACCGACAGGATTCCCGCAGCCCGCCGTGCCACGTCGCCCAGGTCGATCTGGTCGGGTGCGGTCGAGAAGTCGTCCGCCTCCACCACTTCGAGGTCAGCCAGGTCTTCGATCAGCGACAGCAGGTGCTGCCCCGCGCTGGTGATATCCGCGGCGTAGGCGCTGTATTCTTCGGCCAGCGGCCCGGCCATCTTGTTGCGGATCGTCTCGGCATTGGCGATGATCCGGGCGATGGGCTGGCGCAGGACCGGGGCCAGTTCCCGGCCGATCGACTGCGAGATTCCCCTGACTCTCGCCACCGGTTCGCTCGCAACCGGTGCAAGTATCCGGTCGGGTATGAGGTAAAGCTCGAAGCCGTCCCCCCCGTCGCGGGCCGTCCCGAGCGGCACGAGATGAACCGACCAGCTGCGCTGTGACCCGGCAATCTTGCACAAGGCTCCGTCCAGCAACCGCCAGTGAAGGGGTTGACGATGGCTGTCGCCCGGAAAGACGACAAACTCGGTCCAAGGCCTGCCTACCCCCGATCGCATTGCCTGGACGGCATCGATCACGTCTGCAGCCTGACCATCAACAGCCAGAATGCCCTGCGAGGAATCGAGGCGCGCAGCGATCTCGGCTACCGCCCGATCAACATCCAGTCGGCGCTGTTCATACTCCGGATCGGTATCCGCCTCATAGGGCGTCGCCTTCCAGTCCGACACGCCCAGAAAGCAACCGCCTGTCTTGTCGTTCGGAACCAGCTCGACCCAGCCTTCGATCCGTTCATCGCCGTCGAATGCGCGGAACCCGCGCGAGACCCCGCGACGGTTGGCGAGGCACTGGACTGCGGCCTCGCGCAAGTCGGGGATTGCGATCGGTCCGGGCAACTGCCCTCCGCAGCGCAGTTGGAGCGAGGCAAGCGGCTCCTGCGTCTCCACAAGGTTCATTTCGGCATCGAGCAGCGCGCGCGCCAGGAAGGTTCCGGTCAGACGTGCCATCGATCAGTCCACTTCGATCGCCGGGCGGCGTCGCAGGAGTTCCCGTGCCCGGTCCTGCCGCAGGGTTTCGAACCCTTCCGGCAGGTCGATGTCGGGATGGAAATGCGCGAACTGCTCCGCCACTTCCCTTGCGTCGAGGCCGGCGGCGCGCAGGGAAAGCGCAAGTCGTCCGACCAGCTGTTCGCTGGTCGCGGCGACAATGGTGTCGCGCGACTGCTCGGAAACCCGCGCGAGGGCGGTCGCGAACAGCGAAACGCCCCCGTTGCTCACCGCAAGGGCCGGGCGGACTTCCTTGCCCAGTGCCGAAACCATCCGGTTGAGCAGGCCAATCCGGCTGGTCCCTTCATCGAACATGCTTCGTAGCTTGGCTTCGGCTTGGGCCGTCACGATCGAGGCGTCCGGTCCGGCGAAGCTGCGCCAAGTCAGGAGCGCCTGTTCGAAGATGGTGCCGGGCAATTCGCAAAGCGGCAGCTCCATCCGCGCATGGTGCTGGAAAAAGCGTGCCTGCGCAGCGAGGATCGCCATCGCGCCACCGGCGATATTCCCATTCTGCGACGCGATCAGCGATTGGAGCATCGGCGATACGACCGGATCGATCCCCGACCGCATGCGCAAGGCCTCGGCGGTCTGCGCTTCGATTGTCATCGCGTGGCAATGGAGGAGGAAATCCTGCTGATTCATCAGGGCATCGGCCAGTTCGTCTCCCCCCGCCTCGGCGAAGCCGTCAGGATCGTCCAAACCGGCAGCGGCTCCCTGCTCGCGCAACAATTGGCGCGCGACATCGGCCGCACGGCTGCGAATGGATGCGACCACCTGGTCGTTGAACAACGTGTTTCCCGCGGTCGCCACCAGATGCCCGAGGATAGGTGCGAGCGACTGAAGCACGCCGTCTCCATGCGCGAGTTCGTCGCGCAGGATCATCTCCACGGGGCTGTCGGACGGTGGGTGCATTGCTTCCTCTTTGAGTATCACCCTTAACCAGCCATAGTTAAGCCCGCGTTAGCCTCGCGCGGACAAGCGAAAGCAGGATCAGCCCGAGGACGAGCAAGGAAAGCAACTGGGTGACAGGCAGGACCACCAAGCCGGCAGCGGCCACGGCCAGCGTGATCGCGATCACAGTCCGGTCTTCCAGCAATTCAACCCGAAGCGGGGACGGCAACACGGTAGCGAGGCGTAGCAGCCCGATGAGCATTGCTGCTGCGAAAATGGCGTCAACATTCGAATAGCTGGGCACGGCGAGGCCAATTGCGGCGACCAGGGCAAGATCGATCAGTGCTCCCCGGCCATTGTTCCAGACCATCGCAGCCCGGCTTTCGCCCCGTCCGAAAACACTGACCGAGCCAAGCGCTCGGTCGACCCGACCCGCCAGTGCTGCCCCGGCAATCGCGCAAAAGCCCGCAACCGGATTTTCGAACCACGCACCCAGCACGCCGGCGGCAACCAGCAGAATCACTGCGCTACGGGCCACCCAACGCGAAGCATCGGGCGTACCTCTGGTGATCGCGAGAGCTCTTGTCGTGCGATCTGCAATCGCGTTTCCGGGCCACCACCAGCCTTCGGGCTGGATCGACCGGTCGATCCGGATACGCGTCCAGTCGCGGGCCGTGGCGGTATTCTTCACCATGCACCAGCCCTGCATCGCAAGCGCCGTCGGGTCGATCGGCAGGACCGGCGTCCCAGCCTGAAGTCCGAGCCGCAAAAGGCTGGAAATGCAGTCGATATCGCCAGGAAGATCAGTGATTTGCTCGACAATCGACCCGCGCAGGATCATCGCACCTGTCCACGCCCGGTCGCGATCGATCCGCTCGTAGCCGAGCGGGATAGCCGTGTCGGTCGGGGCCGAAAGGATGGCCGGCCTGTCCGGCGAAAACGTCGCCGAAGTGGCTGGATCGGGCACTATCCCTTCAGCGAGCACAAGCAACCGGTCGGCCGCTTTCACCAGGCCCGCGAGCATCTGATTGCGCTCTGCCAACACGAAGCTCGCCCCATGCTGTTCGGCCAGGCGCTGCAATCGCACCAGCGAAGGGCGTGACCTGTCGGCAAGGCAGATGATCCGCCGGCAACCGAGTTCGAGCGCGAACCGTATCTGGTGTTCGTGCAGAGGAGCACTGGCGAGCGAGAGATCGCCGACCCAACCGCCTTCCGGATCCGCTGTCGTCTCGCGCGACGCGATAAGCGCTACGATCATTGTGAGCCCGATGCCTGCATGGCATGCGATGTGGACCGTGACTTGGCACTTGCCAAGTACATCGCTTGGCGTCAGTTGCGATCACCCACCAATTCGCGATGAAACGCCTTGATCCGCCGGACAACCGTGGGTTCTCCTGGCGCAGCATCGACTGCCTCTTGCGCCAGCAGGATTAGGGCATCGGCATGAAAACTTGCGGCCAATCCCTTGAGGCGTTGGGCAGCCAGTTCCCAATTCGCATCACAGCGCGATCGTTTGAGCAGGTCGACCTGCCGCGCGACACTCTCGGCGAAGGCGCCACGCAATTCGGCGATCAGCAGCGGGTCTTCGCCTGCCGCTGCCGCAAGTGTCGCATCAAAATTGCCGCTTTCGAAAGCCATGCGCACGGCCATAGCGCCGGTTTGGTTAAGCCGGGGTTTAACCTGTGGGAAACTGTGATATCTTGCGCCAATGACCGGGGGATCGAACATCAGGGCCATTGGCCCCGAAGATGCAGCGCTTGACGCTGCCAAGGCTGAACTTGCGCAGGCAGACGAAGCCGTCGTTGAGGACATCGATGAGGATTGGGAGCCCGAAGAGGGGTATCGTCCTCCCGCATCGCGCTGGATTTTGCCGGCGCTGGCCCTTGTTGCGATTGCCGGATGGACCGCATTTTTCGGCTGGGTGAACCGAGGCGCGATGATGGCCGGTGGTACGCCGGACCAATGGAGCGGCTGGATCGTGGCCTGGTCGGTTCCGGTGCTGCTGGTGGTATCGTTGTGTCTTCTGGCGAACCGCAACAGCCACCGCGAAGCAATCCGGTTCGGGCAGGTGTCCGAAAGCCTGTCGCTCAAGTCGGCCGAGCTCGAGACGCGGCTGTCGGTGGTCAACCGCGAACTCAGCCTTGCGCGGGAATTCCTCGCCTCGCAGTCGCTCGAGCTGGAATCGCTCGGCCGGCGCGCGAGCGAGCGATTGTCGACCAATGCCGAAGTGCTTCAGACGCTGGTTATAGAAAACAACCGCCAGATTGAGCTTATTGCCGAAGTCTCGAACACCGCGCTCGAAAACATGAACCGGCTGCGGGACGATTTGCCGGTGATCGCCAATTCTGCGCGCGACGTGTCCAACCAGATCGGCACCGCAGGACGCACCGCCCATGGGCAGGTCGCAGAACTTGTTGCAGGTTTCGACCGCCTGAACGCCTTCGGCAAGGCCAGCGAGCAGCAGGTCGGCTCGCTCCAGGCGCGGATCGGTGAGGCGCTGGCATCCTTCGAGCACCAGACATCCGAGATCGAGAGCATAGTCGACCGGCGCTTCTCGGCATTGAAGGATCGGAGCGAGGAATTCCGCGCCGAACTCGACAGTCGCGAGGTCGATGCGCTGGCTGCTATCCGGCGGCGCGCCGACGCATTGGCCGACGAGTTCGCCAGCAGCCGCGCTTCGCTCGAAAGCGAGGAAGAGGAGGCGCTGCGATCACTGCGGGCGCGGCTGCTCGCGCTCCGCGAGGAAGCACAGACCATCGGCCAGTCGGTCCGTTCGAGCGAAGAGGATGCCCTTGGCCGCTGGCACGCGCGGATCGGGCAGCTCGACACCCAGTTGCGCGAGGCCGTAGGTGAGATTCAGCGGATCGACGAATCGGCGCTCGAATCTGCCAACCGCAAGCTCGACGCATTGCGGCAGGAGGCCGAAGCGGTCGACGCCAATATCGCGGCACGCGATGCGATGCTGATCGAGAAGTTGCGTCAGCGGCAGGCTGCGCTCGCTAGCGAAGAAGAAGCCTCGATCGTCCGCCTTGCCCAACGTCTCGACACGCTCGACGCGGCGATGGCAGAACGGCAGCAAGCCCATCTTTCGCTCACAGAATCGGTTGCCGAGCGCAGCGAAGCCTTGGCGGCAAGGATCGACAGCTTGCGGATGACGCTGGAAGACATCTCGGCAAAGGGGCAGGCGACGCAGGACAGCATCGATGGCAATGTCACGCAGCTGACCGCTCGCCTTGCCGAAGGCCAGACGCTGCTGCTTGGCGCGGACAAGGCGGTTGCCGACCTTACCGACGCGAGCGTCCGGCTGCTGGAGCTGATCCAGGCAAGTTCGCAGCACACCAACGCCGTGCTGCCCGGAGCCTTGACCGACGCCGAGCAACGGTTGGAGGCCGTGCGGATCAAGACGGGCGAGCTTGAGGCCGTCATTGCCGAAGCTGGCCGCAAGGGAGAAGATCTCTCGTCCTATGTCATCACGGCAAGAGATGCGAGCCGCGAGGCGATCAAGGATCTCGACGGATTGCAGCATCGCCTGTTCGAGTCGCATGACAACCAGGAACGCCGGATTGCCCAATTGCGGCACGGCCTTTCCGAACTTGCCGATCAGAGCGATGCGCTGAGCGAGCAGTCGAAAGCTGCCCTTTCCGAGGCAATTGCCGCGCTCGAAGATGCCGCCAGCAGCGCGCCGGATAAACTCGAACTGGTCATGACCGAGCGGCTCGCCGCGCTCGCTGAGGCGGTGAGCGCGCGCACGGTGGCGAGCGTCGAGCAAGCGGTCGATACCGGCGTGGCCAGTTCGATCGCCAAGATCGAGGAAGCTGCCGACAGGGCAGCGGGTGCGGGACGCGATGTTACCGTCCAGCTGCGCGACCAGCTTGCGAAGGTGAACGAACTGGCCGGCAATCTCGAGACCCGCGTCGCCCGTGCGCGCGAGCTGGCGGAGGAGCAGGTCGGCAACGATTTCGCGCGCCGCGTCGCGCTGATCACCGAGGCGCTCAATTCGAATTCGATCGATATTGCCAAAGCCTTGTCGAGCGATGTGAGCGACACCGCGTGGGCTTCCTACCTGCGCGGCGACCGGGGTATCTTCACCCGCCGCGCGGTCCGCCTGCTCGACAACACCGAGGCGCGCGAGATTGCCGAGGCTTACGACCGCGATCCCGATTTCCGCGAGAACGTCAGCCGCTACATCCATGATTTCGAGGCGATGCTGCGCACCATGCTGTCGACCCGCGATGGCAATGCGCTGGGTGTGACGCTGCTCAGCTCGGATATGGGCAAGCTTTATGTGGCTTTGGCGCAAGCGATAGAGCGACTGCGCGATTAGGTACTGAGTGCCGAATCAGCCTATTGCCCGTCGAACAACCACCCGAGGAAGTTCAGGTCCTCGATCCCGATCCAGCCATAAATGTAATTCAACACATAGGCCGCCGTCAGCACTGCGGCGATCAGCGTTGTCCGCAGTGCCAGCCTTCCCGGGCGGAAGTTCGCCGGGGCGCTGTCGGCCTGGCCGGGCACCTTGGGCAGGCCTGCCTCGTCATGCGTCCTGATCCCGAATGGCAGCGAGACGAACGCGGTCATCACCCACACCAGCACATAGATCGCGAGGATCGAGGTCCACTGCATCACTCGTTCAACCTACCAGCATCACGCGGACCTGCGGCTTCTTGCCGC
>JBGSPZ010000105.1:0-2984 GCA_041738375.1 Parerythrobacter sp.
CGCGCTGGGGCCGGACGAATGGCGGGCCAGGCTCGGCGAGTTCGACTGGGTGATCCTCGCGGTCCCGGCAACCCCCGAAACCGACGGGATGATCGGCGCGAGCGAACTGGCATCGATGAAGAGCAGTGCGGTGCTGGTGAATATCGCACGCGGCGCGGTGGTCGAGCAGCAGGCGCTGATCTCCGCGCTCGAAGCGAAAGCCATCGGCGCCGCGCTGCTCGATGTCTGCGAGCCCGAACCGCTGCCCGCCGATCACCGGCTGTGGGACCTCGAGAATGCCCATGTCACCATGCATCTGTCTGGCCGGGCGCAGAACTCGATGTTCGTCCGTTCGGCCGAACGGTTCCTCGTCAATCTCGACGCCTATCTCAAAGGCGGCGAGCTCAGCCCGATGTTCGATCCCGCGCGGGGATATTGAGCAGAAGTGGAGTGTTCAGGCGGATGCGCCCTTTGAAGCGCATCGCCTGTTCACCCAGTGAAACCCCCTATGGCTTGTCATCCCCGCGAAGGCGGGGATCCAGAGAGTGCGCGGTTCCATGGATTCCCGCCTTCGCGGGAATGACAGGGGAAGCGGAATATCGCCGCGGGGTCAGTCCGATTGCGCGGCATGTTATCTCAATGTGCTTTAGGGCGGTGACTCGCGCGCTGCCTTTTGTTAGGCCCTGAATCCAGAGCGGAAGGGATTCCCGAACCGCCGGTGGTCGCGACCGAAATTCACTGGAAACGCCCGGTTGGGGCGTTGTGAGGGGACACACGCGATGGCCGAACTGACGAAAGCTTCCGACCTTTTCATCCAATGCCTCGAGGAAGAGGGGGTCGAGTATATTTTCGGCGTTCCGGGCGAGGAAAACCTCGACATGCTCGACAGCCTGTCGCGCTCGACCAAGATCAAGCTGATCCTCACCCGGCACGAACAGGGCGCTGGCTTCATGGCCGCGACCTATGGCCGCCACACCGGCAAGACCGGGGTGTGCATGGCGACGCTCGGCCCGGGGGCGACCAACTTCGTCACCGCCGCCGCCTATGCCCAGCTCGGCGGGATGCCGATCCTGATGGTCACCGGGCAGAAGCCGATCAAGAAGTCGAAGCAGGGCCGGTTCCAGATCCTCGACGTGGTCGGGATGATGAAGCCGATCACCAAGTTCACCCACCAGCTCGCCAGCGCGGACAACATCCCCAGCCGCGTGCGCGAAGCGATCCGTCTGGCCGAGGAAGAAAAGCCAGGTGCGACGCACATCGAATTTCCCGAAGACATTGCCGAGGAAAAGACCGACTCGGTCCCGCTGCCGCGCAGCCATGTCCGCCGTCCGACCGCCGACGTGAAGTCGATCCGCGTGGCGGTGAAGGCGATCGAGGAAGCAAAATCGCCGGTGCTGGTGATCGGCGCGGGGGCCAACCGCACCATGACCAGCCGGATGCTGCTCCAGTTCATCGAGAAGACCGGAATTCCCTTCCTCACCACCCAGCTCGGCAAGGGCGTGATCGACGAGCGGCATCCGAAATTCCTCGGCTGCGCCGCGCTTTCGGCGGGCGATTTCGTCCACCGTGCGGTCGAAGCTTCCGATTGCATCGTCAATCTTGGCCACGATGTGATCGAGAAGCCGCCCTTCTTCATGAAGGCGGGCGGGCCGACGGTGATCCACGTTTCGACCAAGACGGCAGAGGTCGACCCGGTCTATTTCCCGCAGATCGAAGTGATCGGCGATATCGCCCACGCGATCTGGCAGATCAAGGAAGACATAGTTCCCAACGGGAGCTGGAAGTTCGACCACATGCTCGCCTATCGCAAGGCGGAGGTCGACCACACCGCGCCGCTGGCCGAGGACAAGCGCTTCCCGATCTTCCCGCCGCATCTGGTCCAGGCGATCCGCGATGCGCTGCCGGAAGATGCGATCATCTGTCTCGACAACGGGGTGTACAAGATCTGGTTCGCGCGTGGGTACTCCGCCTACCGGCCCAACACCGTGCTGCTCGACAATGCGCTCGCCACCATGGGCGCGGGCCTGCCGAGCGCGATGATGAGCGCGATGGTTTACCCTGATCGCAAGGTGATGGCGATCTGCGGCGACGGCGGGTTCATGATGAACAGCCAGGAGATGGAGACCGCCGTGCGGCTCGGCCTCAATATGACCGTCCTGATCCTCAACGACAATTCCTACGGCATGATCCGCTGGAAACAGGCCAATATGGGCTTCAAGGATTGGGGCCTGACCTACGAGAACCCCGATTTCGTTGCCTATGCCGAAAGCTACGGCGCGCATGGCCACCGGGTCGAGAGCGCGGCGCATCTGGCCGAACTGCTGGCGCATACGCGCGACACGCCCGGCGTGCACCTGATCGACTGCCCGGTGGACTACAGCGAGAACGACCAGATCCTCAACATCGACATCAAGGAACTGTCGAAGAAGCTGTAAACTGCGCGTCCCCCTCCCGCGAGCGGGAGGGGAGTGAGGAATTACCATGCACGAAGTCGTCAATCCGTTCGATCTCAAGCCGATCGGCAGCGTTCCGACCGCCGACTGGGACACGGTCGACGGATATCTGGCCGAGGCCCATGCGCTGTGGCGCGACCGTTCGCAGTGGAAGAAACCGCACGAGCGCGCGGCGATCCTCCACAGGGCGATGGAGATCATGCGCGAGCGGCGCGACCATCTCGCCTTTCAGGTCGCCAACGAAGGCGGCAAGCCGCTGATCGACGCGCGGGTCGAGGTCGACCGGGCGATCAACGGCATGGAGCTGTGCATCCACGAGATCGGCGCGCTGCGCGGCACCGAGATCCCGATGGGGCTGACCCCTGCGGGAGACGGGCGGCTGGCGTGGACCACGCGCGAGCCGATCGGCGTGGTGGTGGCGGTTTCGGCCTTCAACCACCCGCTCAACCTGATCGTCCACCAGGTCGCTCCGGCGGTTGCCACGGGTTGCCCGGTGATCGTCAAGCCATCGGCCGATACACCGCTGTCGTGCTTTGAATTCATCGCGATCCT
>JBGSPZ010000113.1:0-2561 GCA_041738375.1 Parerythrobacter sp.
ACCGCCTTGGCCACGGCCTCGACCGCGGCGGCCTGCCCGATCACCCGCTTGCCGATGATGTTTTCCATGTCGAGCAGCTTCTCGCGCTCGCCTTCCATCAGCTTGTCGACCGGCACCCCGGTCCATTTCTCGACCACGGCGGCGATGTCTTCCTCGGTCACTTCCTCGCGCAACAGGGCATTTTCCGCCTGCGCTTCGGCTTCGGCGAGCTGCTTTTCGAGCGCCGGGATGGTGCCATAGGACAGCTCGCCCGCCTTCGCGAGATCGCCGGTTCTCTGTGCTTGCTCGAGTTCGAGCCGCGCATGATCGAGCGCTTCCTTGATCTTGCCTTCCGCCGCGATCTTGTCGCGCTCGTTCTGCCAGCGGGTGGTCAGCTCGGAGGATTGCTGTTCGAGGTTCGCCAGCTCTTCACGCAGCGCGGCCAAGCGGTCTTTCGAGGCCTGGTCGCTTTCCTTGCCGAGCGCCGATTCCTCGATTTTGAGCTGGATGATCCTGCGGTCGAGCGCTTCGATCTCCTCGGGCTTGGATTCGACTTCCATCCGGATGCGGCTGGCCGCCTCGTCCATCAGATCGATCGCCTTGTCGGGCAGGAAGCGGTTCTGGATGTAGCGGTTGGACATCTGCGCCGCTGCCACAATCGCCGCATCGGTGATCCGCACCCCGTGGTGGAGTTCGTACTTGTCCTTGATCCCGCGCAGGATGCTGATCGTGTCTTCGACGCTGGGTTCCTGGATATAGACCGGCTGGAACCGCCGCTGGAGCGCCGGGTCCTTCTCGACATATTTCTGGTACTCGTCGAGCGTGGTCGCGCCGATGCAATGCAATTCGCCGCGCGAGAGCGCAGGCTTGAGCAGGTTCGAGGCATCCATCGAGCCCTCCGAGGCGCCCGCCCCGATCAGCGTGTGCATCTCGTCGATGAACAGCACGATGTGGCCATCCGAATTCTTGACCTCGTCGAGCACCGCTTTCAGCCGTTCCTCGAACTCGCCGCGATATTTGGCCCCGGCGATCAGCGCACCCATGTCGAGCGACATCAGCGTGCGGCCCTTCAGACTGTCGGGCACGTCGCCATTGGCGATGCGCAGCGCGAGCCCTTCGGCAATCGCGGTCTTGCCGGTGCCGGGTTCGCCGATCAGCGCCGGGTTGTTCTTGGTCCTCCGGGCGAGGATCTGGATTGTGCGGCGGATTTCTTCGTCGCGCCCGATGACCGGATCGAGCTTGCCGTCGCGCGCGGCCTGCGTCAGGTCGCGGGCGTAGCGCTTCATCGCGTCATAGGCTTGCTCGGCATTGGCGCTGTCCGCCGTCCGCCCCTTGCGTAGCTGCTCGATCGCGGCATTGAGCGCCTGCGGGGTGACGCTGGCCGCCTTGAGCGCCTCGCCCGTGCTGGTGGTGGTAGCGAGCGCCAGCGCGACCAGCAGCCGTTCCACGGTGACGAAACTGTCCCCCGCCTTGTCGGCGATCTGTTCGGCCTGGTCGAGAATCCGCACCGAGTCATTGTCGAGGCCCGGGGTCGCCTGCGCCCCGCCGCCGGATACGGCGGGGATCTTCGCCAGCGCTTCATCCACCTTGCCGACTGCCAGCCCGGCATTTCCGCCCGCGCGCTGGATCAGCCCGGCAGCCATGCCTTCCTCGTCTTCGAGCAGGGCCTTGAGCAAATGAGCGGGCGTGATCCGCTGGTGGCTCATGCGGATCGCGACGGTCTGCGCGCTTTGCAGGAAGCCCTTGGCGCGGTCGGTGAATTTCTCGAGATTCATTCGGGTACCCCCAACTGGATTGCCGACAGGATATAGTGTTGCCAATTGGCAACACAAGAGCTGCGGCGCAATAGGTGTGTTACCCGACTAGGTGGGTTGTCCGGCGGCGACTGCAAGCCCCCGCCGGATCGAACAATCCAGCCGAAGGGTCGTTTACTCCGGCTGCCAGCTCCGCGCCATTTCGTCGAGCAGCATCACACCGTAGCCGCTCGCTCCGGCGGGGACGAGCGGACGGTCCGAACTGGTGCGGTCCATCGAGGCCATGTCGATATGCAGCCACGGCAGGTCCTCGGGCACGAAATACTCGATGAAATGCGCCCCCGCGCTGGCACCCGGAGCGGGCGATGCATCGGAGTTCTTGACGTCGGCAATGTCCGATTTGACCGCCTTGCGATAAGTCGGGTGGAGCGGCAGGCGCCACAAGCCTTCGCCGGTCTTTTCCGCCGCCGCGAGGGCTGCATCGGCAAAGGCATCCTCGCGCGCGAACAGACCCGCATACTCGCCGCCGAGCGCACCCACCTGCGCTCCGGTCAGCGTGGCGATATCGATCAGCGCGCGAGGCTTTTTCTCCTGCACCGTGTATTCGATCGCATCGGCGAGCACGAGACGGCCTTCGGCATCGGTCGAACGGATTTCGATTGTCTTGCCCGACGATGTCCGCACCACATCGCCCGGGCGCTGGGCATTGCCGCCCGGCATGTTCTCTGCCAGCGCGGCGACTGCGACCACGTGGACCGGCGCGCGGGATTTGGCGAGGCTCAGGACCGCCCCGGTCACCGCCGCCGCGCCCGACATGTCGCCCTTCAT